>JAUVCL010000003.1 GCA_030595845.1 Campylobacterota bacterium | reverse complement strand
AAGTACTGTAAATGATGATCTCCTTATTGCCGGAGGCTATGCTGGAGACAATAATAAAATAATAGAAACCTTGATTTTCACTAAAGATTGTATCCTTACTCGAGGGGCTGTTGCTGTCACCTTGAACAATAAAAATTTACATGTACATACAGATTACAGTTTTGACTGGCATCCTATCGGTAATGAGCTAACCATCACAAAAGCAGAAGGAAATCGTGTTTATACTATTGATGGAAAAAGTGCTGTAGATACTTATGCCCATTATCTTGGAGATAATATTGCAAAAGGTTTACCAAATGTAGGGATAGAATTTCCTCTCATTGTTAATCGTAACGGTTTAGACATTTCACGTATAGCCTTAGCAAAAAAAGAGGATGGATCACTTATTATGGCTGGTAATCTCTATAATGGAGAGAAAGTACGTATAGGCTATGGTGAGAGTAAAGATATATTAAATAAGTCAAAAAAGATTATGGAAACTACATCTGAAAAACCTTCTGAAGCCATCTTTGTTTATACGTGTTCATCACGTAAACACTTTATAGGTGAGGAGGTTGAATCTGAGATCCTACCCCTACAAACTATCTCACCAGTATCTGGTTTTTTTACCTATGGGGAATTTTTTACTTCAAATAAAAAAGAACTGTTCAATCAAACGATGACCTTAGTCTCCTTGAGTGAAAGTGATACAGTACATAAAAGAACCCCCCAAAGTACACTTAAATCGCTAGGTATGAATAAAGAATCCATGCATGGACTGACCCGTCTTATTAAGATCACTAATCAAGAAGTTCACGAAAAAACAGAAAATATTAAAGCAAAACATGAGTTGGATCAAATACATAAAGAACGTATGGAATTGGCACTATTAGGCACAAATGAAGGGGTTTGGGATTGGAATATTATTGATAATACTGTCTATTTCTCAGCTCGTTGGAAAGAGATGCTTGGTTATAATGATAACGAACTCCCTAATGAACTCTCAACCTGGGAAGACAGCATCCACCCTGATGATAAAGAGAAAGCCTGGGAAGATATCCATAAAAATCTAAATGGTGAAACTGTGTATTATGAAAATATCCATAGATTAAAGCACAAAAATGGCTCATGGGTGTGGATCCTCGATAGAGGGAAGACCCAATATGATGAGAATGGCAAAGCGGTTCGTATGATCGGAACCCATGTAGATATTACCAAAGAAAAAGAAAACTATCTTGGATCAAGACAAACAGATCTCAACCCAGCATCTATTAATGGATTAACACATCTTATTAATATTACGAGTCAAGAGGTTAAAGAAGCAAATAAGTTAAACCAACAACTAAAAGAGCGTATGGAATTAGCTCTTTTAGGAAGTAAAACATCTGTGTTGGATTGGGATTTTACCGCTAATGACTTTTATATTTCTCCTAGCTGGAAAGAAATGCTGGGGTATCGTGATGATGAACTGAAAAACAGTACCTATACCTGGCATCATCGCGTACATCCAAAAGAGAAAAAATATATTTTTAATCAGCTTAGAGAGACAGAAAAGAAACAATTAAAATATTTTGAGAATACGCATCGACTCAAACATAAAGATGGTCACTGGGTTTGGGTCTTGGGAAGAGCCCAGATAATCTATGATGAAGAGGGTAAACAAGTACGTATGGTAGGTACACATATAGACATCACAGAAGAAAAAGAGTTGCAACTCAAATATTCTCATCAGGCACAAATGATCAGTCAAATGCATGAAACAGTTAATACAACGGATCTCAACGGCTTTATTACTTCGTGGAATAATGGATCTGAGTTAACATACGGGTATAAAGCAGAAGAAGTCATTGGAAAGCATATTTCTTTGCTCTATCCCCCAAAAGACTATGAAGAGTTTGTTAAAAATATCCCTACTTTAATGCAAGAAGGGGAGTATCGTAGTACATTATCGCTTGTCAAGAAATCCAAGGAAACTGTTCTGATCAGTCTTTCACAGTCTCTTCTTAGAGATGACAATGGCGTTCCTATGGAGATCGTAGGGTATGGTCAGGATGTAACTGAATTTCATAAACAAAAAGATATTTTACATTATCAGGCGCACTATGATGCGCTTACCGGTCTTCCAAACCGAGTACTTTTTACAGACAGGCTAACACATAGTATTGAAATAGCAGAACGTCACAATACAGGTTTTGCATTATTCTTTATTGATCTTGATAGGTTTAAAAATATTAATGATTCTCTTGGTCACGATGTTGGTGATAAAGTCTTAAAAGCTGTGTCAAAACGTCTTACAAGCATTATTCGAAAAGAAGATACTCTGGCACGCTTAAGTGGAGATGAATTCACTGTGATTATGGATGATCTCCATCATCCTGAAGATGCATCAATTTTAGCAAAAAAGATCCTGGATGTTTTGGCAGAACCACTCTATATTGATGATAATATGCTTTATGTTACCAGTAGTATTGGTATCAGTCATTATCCTGAAGATGCTGATAATGCCGAGTATTTACTTAAGTATGCTGATACAGCGATGTATAAAGCAAAAGAAGAAGGGCGTGATAATTTTCAGTTTTACTCTGCCGAGATGACAAAGCAAGCTTTGGAATATATGTCGATGAAAACCTCCTTGCAGCAAGCTATTGATAACGATGAATTCATTGTACACTATCAACCACAGATAAATACGCTTGACAATACATTGGTGGGGGTAGAAGCACTGGTTCGTTGGCAACATCCGGAAAAAGGATTGCTGTTGCCGGATAGATTTATTCCTATGGCAGAAGAAACAGGCTTGATTGTAAAAATAGATAAAATGGTCATGAAAAAGGCTATGAAACAGATGGCTAAATGGTACAAGTTAGGATTGAATCCAGGTTTACTCGCTATCAATCTTTCTGTACAACAGTTGGAGTGTCATACTTTCGTCCAGCAGATCAAGGAACAGATCAAAAAATATAATTTTAAGGCAGAATGGCTTGAACTTGAGATCACAGAAGGTCAAATGATGAGAAAACCTGAAGATGTAATTAGGAAACTAACCGAGATACATGACTTGGGAGTCAGCATTTCTATTGATGACTTTGGTACAGGATACTCTTCCTTGTCTCTTCTTAAACGTTTACCTATCAACAGACTTAAAATTGACAGATCATTTGTAAAAGATCTCCCACAAGATGAAGAAGATGTTGCTATTGTTCAAGCAATTATTGCCTTGGCAAATAGTCTTAACCTTGATCTTATTGC
The DNA here is from genome assembly GCA_030595845.1 of Campylobacterota bacterium. Classification (GTDB taxonomy): domain Bacteria; phylum Campylobacterota; class Campylobacteria; order Campylobacterales; family Sulfurovaceae; genus Sulfurovum. Next base: position 27,503 of record JAUVCL010000003.1, on the reverse strand, counting down.
TGAAGGTGTTGAAACTGCTGAACAAAAAGATTTTTTAGCGGAAAATAACAGTACCTTTGTACAAGGGTATCTCTACAGTCCTCCTTTGACTGTAGAGAAAATGAAAACTGTCCTTTTAAAAATGCAGCATTGATCTAAATCATACAATTCCACTCTTAATTAAAAGTTATAATTAACTATTGAAAATATGATATACTTTGTTATAACAATGTAATTAAAGGAGTAAAGATGGATGGTTTTGATGCACTTTATGCAAAAGCGAAGGATCGTGTTCGTGTGTTATCTGAGTTGCCTTCTACTAAGGCAGGCTCCATAGAAGAGATGCTTGAAGATCGGGGAATAGAACGACGTGACTTTATGAAGTGGGCCGCTGCTATCACTGCTATGCTTGCTTTACCTTCTTCTTTTACTCCTTTATTTGCTGAAGCCGCAAAATTAGCTGACCGTGTTCCTTTAGTTTGGCTTCATATGGCAGAGTGTACGGGATGTAGTGAATCTCTTATACGCTCTGATGCACCTACTATTGATTCCCTTATTTTTGATTATATTTCTCTTGATTATCATGAAACACTGATGGCTGCTGCCGGATGGCAGGCAGAAGAAATTCTTCAAAAAACGTTAAAGGACAATGAAGGTCGTTATATCTTACTGGTTGAAGGCGGTGTACCTACAGCCAATAATGGTCAGTATCTTACACTGGGTCCACAGGGTAGAACTGGACTTGATGTCGTCACTGAAGCGGCTAAAGGTGCAGCAGCGATCTTTTCCATAGGTACCTGTTCAAGTTTTGGCGGTATACAAGCTGCTGCACCAAATCCTACAGGTGCAAAAGGGGTAGATAAAGTGATCTCCCAACCCGTCATTAATGTACCGGGCTGTCCTCCAAGTGCCAACAACATTGTAGGCACACTGATGCACTACCTCCTCTTTGGTACACTTCCCGCACTAGATCGTTATCATCGTCCAAAATGGGCTTATGGTAACCGTATACATGACCTTTGTGAGCGTCGTGGACATTTTGATGCAGGTGAGTTTGTAGAGAGTTTTGGTGATGAAGGTGCAAAAGAGGGATGGTGTCTTTATAAACAGGGATGTAAAGGACCTTATACTTTTAATAACTGTTCTACAGAACGGTTTAACCAGGGAACACACTGGCCGATCGGTGCAGGGCATGGCTGTATGGGATGTTCTGAACCCGATTTTTGGGATACGATGGGCCCATTGGAACAACCGATCAAATCACACTTGGTTATGGGACTAAACTCTACAGTAGATAAGGTGGGAACAGTACTTTTAACTGCAACAGTAGTTGGTATTGGTGCGCATGCTGTTGCAAGTATGTTCATGGGTAAAAAAGAAGAGAAGGAGGACTAGGTTATGGCAAACAGACGTGTAGTTATTGATCCGATAACAAGAATTGAAGGGCATCTGCGTATTGAAGTAGAGGTAGATGAAAACAATGTAGTGCAAAAAGCCTACTCCTCATCTACATTGTGGAGAGGGATAGAACTTATCCTTAAAGGACGTGATCCCCGTGATGCAGGTCTTATGGCACAGCGTATTTGTGGTGTGTGTACCTATTCACACTATAAAGCCGGTGTTGAAGCTGTAGAAAATGCTTTGGGTGTAGAAGCACCTTATAATGCAAAGCTGGTACGGTCTCTCTTAAATGCTTCTCTTTATATGCATGACCACGTGGTACATTTTTACCATTTACACGGTCTTGACTGGGTTGATGTAGTCTCTGCTCTTAGTGCAGACCCTAAAAAAGCATCTGAATTGGCTTTCAAATACTCTGATCTTCCTATTGCAACAGGAACAGATGAACTGACAGCGGTACAACAGCGAGTGAAGGGCTTTGTAGATAAAGGTCAACTAGGACCCTTTGCCAATGCTTATTGGGGAAATAAAACGTATAAGTTTTCTCCGGAACAGAACCTGATTGCACTCTCTCATTATCTTAAAGCACTTGAAGTGCAACGTGTAGCAGCGCAAATGTTTGCCATTTTTGGTGCAAAACAGCCACATCCTCAAAGTCTTGTGGTTGGAGGTGTGACCTGTGTGCGTGATATTTTGAGTCCAACGCGATTGTCTCAATGGAGAGAAAAATATAAAATTGTTAAAGATTTTATCGATCGTGCTTATCAGGCAGATATCATTATGGCAGCCGAAGCATACGGCACAGAAAAGACTGTATTGGGTGGGGTAGGTGTTAAAAACTTCCTTGCAGGTGAGGCATTCATGCTCAACCGTACAGAACATCTTTTTCAAAGCGGTTACATAAAGAATGGTGATCTGAGTCAAGTATTTGACATTGATGATATGAAGATCGAAGAAGACGTAACACATGCATGGTATAAAGGAGAAAATCCTCTTCAGCCTTATGATGGTGTTACTGAACCTGATTATACCGGTTTTGTTCATGGTGGTACCGTAAATGGTATAGCAAAGATCATTGATGAAAATGCAAAATATTCTTGGGTTAAAGCACCACGATATGATGGTGAAGCAATGGAAGTAGGTCCTTTGTCCTGTTTACTTGTTAACTATGCAAGAGGCAATAAAAAAGTACAAGCTGAAGTCGGTGCTTTCCTGAAACGAACAGGATTACCGGTTGGTGCACTCTTTACAACATTAGGTCGTACGGCAGCACGTATGTTACAAACTAAATTGATCTCTGATAATGCCATTACTATCTTTAACTCATTGGTTGAAAATATTAAAACAGATGACAGTACATACACTAAATTTGAAATAGACCCAGATAAAGAGTATACAGGACGTTTCATGGGTGAAGTACCTAGAGGAACATTGAGTCACTGGGTACGTATTAAAAATGGTCTGATTGAAAATTATCAGGCAGTTGTGCCTACGACATGGAATGCAGGACCGATGGATGGCAATGGTACTATCGGGCCTTATGAAGCATCTTTGGTAGGTTTAAAACTTGAAGATCCTACGAAACCGCTTGAAGTACTTAGGGTCATTCACTCTTTTGACCCTTGTATGTCATGTTCTGTGCATGTTATGGATATGAAAGGTGTAGAACTGAGTGAATTTAAAGTAAATCCTATGAGTCCTGGAGTTACTTGTTAAGTAAATTGCGCATAATATGAATAAAGTGAGAAGGAGTAAATATGGGACAAACAGAAAAGTATACCTCAGACCATCCCGATTTTGTCTATAGCAGTAGCAATCGGATTTTACATTGGATAAGAGCTTTAGTAATAACAGGGCTTATCATCACCGGTTTTTACATCGCTGATCCATTTCTTTCTTCTGAAGGCTCAAGTGATAAACTGGTCTTTGCCGAGTGGGCACAGTGGCACTTCATCTTAGGATTTATTCTTATATCTTCGGGATTACTTAGAATTTACCTCTTCTTTTTTGGAAAAGACAGAGATGGTGAATTACGTTCTCTTAGAGATGTATTTAGCATAAGATCTTGGATCATTCAGTTAAAGTCCTACTTTTTTGTCGGTGAATTACGTAAAAAAGGTATCTATGGACCTTTGCAGTTCCTTACCTACTTTGCCATTATGGTTTTAGTGGTTGTGGCTTCTGTTACAGGACTGATCCTCTATGTTCATGTCTATCATTTAGGTATAGGAGATTTTTTGTATGAGCCGATGCGTGCTCTGGAAGCATGGATGGGCGGACTTGCGACAGTACGTTACATCCATCATATCACCATGTGGGGGTATTTGATTTTTATTCCTATTCATATCTATCTCGTTATTTGGTCTGCTATTCGTTTTAAACATGGTGCACTTGAGGTCATGTTTACAGGATACGATTACCATTTAAAAAAAGATGAAATGGAAGAAGAAAAAAATAAAGAAGATGATAAGTGAAGATATTAGTACTTGGCATAGGTAATTTACTTTTTGGAGATGAAGGGATAGGCGTTCATTTCATCAACTACATGGGAGAGAAGTATCATTTTGAAAGTGAACATGAACTTGACCTTGTAGATGGTGGAACACTGGCACAAAGACTGATTCCTATTATTGTAGAGTATGATAAACTTATCATTATAGATACCATTAACGCACCTGGTGTGAAAGCAGGTGAAGTGTATTTCTTTGATTTTGACAAGGTGCCTGATGTCGTAGATTGGCAAGGGTCTGCACATGAAGTTGAAATGTTACAAACCCTCAATATGATGGAACTTGTTGGTGATCGCCCTCATACTATGATCATGGGAGTGGTACCAACGATTATAGAAGCTACAGAGTTTTCTCTTTCCCAAGGTGTTGCTGATGCTGTACCTTTAATGGAAAAAACCCTAGTGGATCATCTGCAAACACTTAATGTTCAGGCAGTTAAAAAAGCTGAAGTAGATATACAGGCTATTCTTCCAAACTCCTTCAGGGCGCTTGATGCATATAGCGTTTAAATTTAGGTACATCCATGATAATGGATTGTTTATCCGTCTGTTACATCGTATAGATGAACTCTCAGATACGACACTTTCTCTTTATAACGAGGGTACAGAGTACAGGGTAGAAGCTTTAGGAGATCAGATTACTCTTGAGTTAGTTGCAGAGAAGATCTCAAAACTTATTCCCCAATCTCTTTTTTTACATGATTACAAGATAGAAGAGATTCATGGAGAAGAGAAAAGTGAAAATGGTAAAATATTATTACCTGATAATCAGACGTCATTTCAAATTCCCTATTGTCCTGAATGTCAGGAGAGTGTTGTAAAAACACTCAATCCATTTAAACCATGTTCTGTTTGTGGATTTAGTGAAAAGTCTCTTGCTATGGAAGACCTCTCTACATTTACTGGGATAAAAGCGCCTACTGAGGAAACTTTTTTCATAGAATTGGCAAATGTTTTAAGTGAGAAAGGTGAATTAACTTTACCTACCTATAATGGTGTCCGACGTTTTTCGCTCTTAAATTCAAAAGAACAGCCGAGCGACGGTATATTATTTTGTGATCCTAGTGATATTTCAGACAAGCTTCTTATCACTCAAGGTGAGTTGGACGCTTTGATGATGGTAGAGAAACCCACAGTTCGACTAAAAGCGAAGTTGATGTTCCGTGTTGAATATGAATTAAATAAACCTTTCTACTCTGTTTTCTTTGCTGATGATAAAATAACATTGGCTCTATCAACAGCTTTAAAGAATAAAGGCATAGATGCTGTTTATTGTGATCATGTATCTACGCTTCGTGTTGCAACAGCATTAGATGAGCATCTTATTGTCTCAACGGGACGTGATATGTTACCCTGGAGTATACCTGCACACTTGAAAACTCCTTCATTTTGTGAGTACAGTAATTTTCAGGCTTATGGTGATGCAAATGAATTACAGCTTGCAGAAGAACTGGACTTAAACAATAAACCAACCATACTTTATGTCGCAAATGATGCAAGTTCTAATAATGAGAGTAGTTCGGTGAATAATGCCATACATTTTGAACCAGCGCATGCTGCACAGCGTTCTATTGTTTTGGAACATACATTAGAAGGTGAAGCACTTTGTGGCATACATTTTAGCCGTGAGCACAGGTCTCATATATTTTCATATTCGGAAAAAATAGGGTATACCCCAATGGTTTTGTTCAGTGCTGAGAAGCTCATTCAACCTAGAGATATGCTCGAAGCCATAGAAACTATGGATGAGGGTGGAATGCGACTGGTTCAGAATTTTAAAAACGCATTTCCTCAACGTTATGAAAAGATAGCACAGACAGAGTTTAAAGTGCATACAGAACTCTCTAATCTTTCTAAACTCTGGTCTATAGCGGCAGTCTTTATAGGTTTATATGAGGGAGATGATGCGCTAATCTCCTGTGAAATGCTTGAAGCTACAGCGATTGAGTTTGGTGGGAAATCAGGTCCGCGTATTGATTATAAGATCATGAGTACAGAAGAAGGCTATCAGCTTGATCTGAGACTCGCCATCCGCTCGGCTATGAGTTTTAAATTAGCTGGGCTTGATGATTATCTTCTTTCTTTTGGGTTTATTGATTCTTTGGCAGACTTTATTGCACAGCAGGCAGAAGATTCTGATGCCAACATAGGGATTAACGGGGTCACACTCAGTGGCTCTTTGTTTGAGAACCGTCAGTTACTGATGCGAACGTATAATGCGCTGAGTGTTAATTACCCTATTTATAGAAATGAACGTTTGAGTATAGATGGTGCCAATGTTGCACTTGGAGCAATCACCCTTGGAAGTGAATAGAACACTCAAGATCACCGGCCTTGTACAAGGTGTGGGATTTCGACCTTTTGTGTATCAACTTGCAGATCGTTATAGTCTAAATGGATACATACTCAACAATACGCAAGGGGTAAGTTTAGAGCTTGAAGGTGAAGAGGCTGTAATAGAGGATTTTATAGAGTCCCTACAGAGAGAACTGCCTCCACTTGCACGTATCGATACACTCTCAAGTAAAGTTGGTGAGGTTGTAGGATATACAAATTTTCAAATTCACAAAAGTGAAACAGAACATAACAAATCTATACATTATACGACTGCATTGGTCTCACCCGATATAGCAATCTGTAAAAACTGCTTAGAGGAAATGAATGACCCCAAAAACAGACGTTATGTTTACCCTTTTATAAACTGTACAGACTGTGGACCACGTTACAGCATCATAGAAACACTTCCATACGACAGACCCAACACCTCCATGCATTTTTTCACCATGTGTGAAGCCTGTCATAACGAGTATACTGATCCTCTTGATCGCCGTTTCCATGCGCAGCCTATCTCTTGTCCTGACTGTGGACCGACACTCAGATTATTGGATAGCTCGCAAAAAGTTTTAGGGGAAGGTGCAGATGCCGTATCATTGACAGTTGAGGCTATCAAAAAAGGAAGGATTGTTGCAGTTAAAGGACTTGGGGGTTTTCATCTGATATGTGATGCAAGCAATACGAAAGCAATAGCAGTACTTAGAAAACGTAAGCATAGACCGGTTAAACCATTTGCTGTGATATTTCCAAATATTAATTTATTAGAATCATACGCAGAGATATCCTCAGAAGAAGAAGCGATTATCCTATCGAAAGAGAAACCCATTGTTATTGTGCCCAAACGTTCGTCTAGTACGATGAGTGATCTTGTGGCTCCTAGCATTGACCGACTAGGTGTCTTTCTTCCTTATACTCCTTTACATCATCTTTTACTAAAAGAGATAAATCTTCCATTAGTGGCAACCTCTGCCAATAGAAGTGATGAACCCATCATACGAAAGAGTGAAGAGTTGATTGAAAAACTTAGTTCTGTGTTTGATTTGGTACTAGATCATGACAGAGGCATAGTAAATGCAAATGATGACTCAGTAGTACAAATGGTTGGAGATGAGAAAATAACACTTCGTATGGCAAGAGGCTACACACCCTACAGTATAAAGCTACCATTTAAAAGTAGAAAAAAGATACTTGCAGTAGGTGCAAATCAGAAAAATACGATTACTTTGATATTTGATGATACGCTTATTGTCAGTCCTCATATTGGAGATTTGAATTCCTTGGAAGCATTTGAGTACTTCGAACGTACATTAGAATCTTTTAAACGTTTTTATGATTTTGAACCTGAAGTCATTTTGTGTGATAAACATCCTGAGTACATGACAAGAAAATGGGCAAAAACCTTGTGTTCAGATGTGGATATCATAGAGGTACAACATCATTATGCACATTTGTTGGCTGGAATGGCTGAATATAAACTAAATGAAAAGGTGTTAGGCTTTGCCTTTGATGGTACAGGGTATGGTGATGACGGTACTATCTGGGGTGGCGAAGTAATGATAGCAGATAATCAAGATTATGAACGTGTCTTCTCTTTAGCACCTTTTAGGCTTTTGGGTGGAGAGAAAGCTATTAAAGAGCCACGAAGATCAGCACTTACTTTATTATTTGAAATCTATACTCTAGATGAGATACGGGAACTTCAATTAGCACTCTTGGAAACATTTTCAGAACAGGAGATCACTGTTTTACATAAGGCATGGAAGCAAGGCATAAATGCACCGTTAAGTGGTTCTATGGGCAGACTCTTTGATGCGGTGGCTAGTTTTGCAGACATAGTCCAGTTATCAAGTTTTGAAGGTGAAAGTGGTCTGATAATGGAACAGTATGTAGATGAGAATATTACAGAAAGTTTCCCTATTGATATAACGAATGGTGTTATAAAGTTTGAAAAAATGATAGAAGCTATGGTCACAATCGTTGATAAAAGAATAATGATTTCGATGTTTTTTAATACAATAGTAGAGATGATCTTTCAAATAGCTCAAAAGTACCCTGAATTACCACTGCTGTTTTCAGGTGGTGTCTTTCAAAATAAGGTATTGGTAGAGAAAATCATCAAACGTTGTAAGGAAGAGGGGCACAAATATTATTTTCAAAAGGAAACAGCTATTAATGATGGTGGAATATCACTTGGACAAGCTTGGTATGGCTATCATTTAAACACGATTTTATAAAAACAGTTTTATAATTGAGGCATATATTTAGATTTATATAGGAGGAATTCATGTGTACAGATTGCGGATGTAGCATAACAGATAGCGTGGTGGCACATAGTCATGGAGATGATGAACATGGTCATTCACATGATCACCATAAGGCACATGAACATTTACATCATAATCCTCAACTTAATGATAAAAAAACGATAGAAGTGATCTCAAAGATTCTTGATAAAAATGACCATGAAGCAGGGCATAATCGTAGCCATTTTGACAAACATGGTGTTTTAGCGATCAATCTTATGAGTTCTCCTGGTTCGGGGAAAACAGCACTGCTGGAAAAGATGGCAGATCTTGCTAAGTTTAAATTTGGCGTGATAGAAGGTGATCTTGAGACCTCTCGTGATGCAGACCGTATTAAAGCAAAAGGCATTCCTGCCTATCAGATACAAACAGGATCAGCCTGTCATCTTGATGCCTTTATGGTACATAAGGGACTGCATGCCATGCCACTTACAGAGTTGGATGTCTGTTTTGTAGAAAATGTGGGGAACCTTGTTTGTCCTGCAAGTTATGATGTAGGAGCACATTTGAACATTGTACTTGTTTCCATCCCTGAGGGTGGAGACAAGATAGAAAAGTATCCCGTCATGTTTGCAAAAGCGGATCTCATTCTCATTACTAAAACCGATCTTCTACCTCATTTTGATTATGACATTGCACATGAAAAAGCAGAAGCGAGAAAGATCAAACCCAATGTTGACATCCTTGAAGTGAATATTAAAGATGATGAGAGTATAGAAAGAGTGATCGACTGGATTGAGTTTAAACGAAGTATGAGGAATTAATATGTGTTTGTCTATACCATCCAAGATAGTTGAGATCGATGAAGACAATATGGCCACAGTGGATACCATGGGTATCAAACGTATGGTAAGCCTTGATTTGATGCCAGATGAAGTAGGTATCGGTGATTATATTCTTATACATGTGGGTTTTGCGATGTCTAAGATAGACGAAGTAGAAGCCTTGCAAAGTCTTGAAGTTTATCAGGAAATGCTTGAAGCCATGGAAGAGGAAGAACGGCGTCAGATCATAGAAGATGATGACAACTGTGACAGTCGAGGCGAAGCATGAGTGAACTTCAGTTAAAAGATCTATATAGTGGTTTTCGTGATCCAGATACCATTAAAGCTTTGGCTTGGGCGATTAAGTCTGAGGCAGAGAAGTTAAAAGAGCCATTGAAGATCATGGAAGTCTGTGGGGGGCATACACACACGATCATGAAGTACGGTTTAAAACAATTGCTCCCTGACAATATCGACTTTATACATGGACCGGGGTGTCCTGTGTGTATCATGCCCAAAGAGAGAATTGATCATGCTATTGCCTTAGCGCAGATAGAAGATAGTATTTTACTGACACTGGGAGATATGATACGTGTACCGGGATCAAAAAGTTCTTTGGCTGTGGAACGTGCTAAGGGTTATGATATTAGAGCACTTTATTCCCCCTTGGATGCTTTAAAAATAGCAGAAGAGAATCCAGATAAAAAAGTGATCTTTTTTGCTATAGGTTTTGAAACAACGACTCCTATGACAGCCGCTGTGTTGGAACAGATGGAAAGACGTGACATTAAGAATCTCTTTTTTCACATTAACCATGTGCTTGTTCCCTCTGCGGTTGATGCCATTATGGCTGATGGTCAGGCCAAGATCAATGCATTTATAGGCCCTGCACATGTTTCTGTCATTACGGGAGCAAAAATTTATAAGTCCTTACCTGAAAAATATGCCACGCCGGTTGTAGTGAGTGGATTTGAACCTGTAGATGTGATGCAGAGTATTCTGATGATCGTAAAGCAGAAAAATAAAGATAGGGCTGATATGGAGATCCAGTACAGCAGGTCTGTGACTCTCGAGGGTAATACAAAAGCCCAAGAGATGATAAACAAATTTATGAAACCCCGTACGCATTTCCGTTGGCGTGGAATAGGGGATATCCCTCTTAGTGCACTTGAATTGAGAGAAGAATATGCTGCTTATGATGCAGAAAAAATATTTGCAGATCTCCTACCAACAGAACCTATTGATGATCATAAGCTTTGCATTTGTGGAACGATCCTCAAAGGGTTGGCTAAACCAAATGACTGTAAAGTCTTCGGTACGGCTTGCACGCCTAACACGCCTATGGGATCTTGTATGGTGAGCTCTGAGGGGGCTTGTAATGCTTATTATAGGTATGGTGAGATAGGTTGAAATCTTTGTAGTTATTAAAAGTATGTCAATTTGACATATTTCTATGCTTCTTTAAGCTTTTTAGATAAAATGAGTCTATTAAATATTAAGTGAGTATCTATGTCAAATATCATCAAAGCATTTATAAATATTGTAAATAACCCAATAGTTGAACTAGTTGATTATTATGAAGGTAGAAATAGAATTAACAATGCAGGTAAAGCTTTAGAAATTTACATTCAAGATGCTTTTGCAGGTACTATCAATGAAGTTGATGAAAATGTTAGGCTTGAAAAACTAGCAGAAATTTACTCATACCAAGGTAATCAAAATAATCCACCTGATTTGATGCTAAAAAACTCCGATGCGATAGAAGTAAAAAAGTTGCAGTCAAGAAACTCTGCCATTGCTCTAAACAGTTCATATCCAAAAGCAAAACTTTATGCAGATAGCCCTATGTTGACGAAGGCTTGTAAAGAATGCGAGAACTGGGATGAGAAAGACATTATCTATACTATTGGTTATACAAGTGATAGTAAGTTAAATTCTCTTTGGATGATTTATGGTGATTGTTTTTGTGCTTCAAAAGAAACCTATGAGAGGATAAAAGATACTATCTCCGACGGGATAAATAGTATCCCTGATGTAGAGTTTACTGAGACTAATGAACTAGGAAAAGTGAAGAGAGTTGATCCTCTTGGTATAACAGATTTACGTATAAGAGGGATGTGGCAAATAGACAATCCAAATAAGATTTTTGATTATCTCTACGCTTATGATGAAAGTAAGAGCTTTCAGTTGATTTGTTTGTTGAGTAAAAATAAGTATGATAGATTGCCTTTGGAAGATAGGGAGGCGTTGGAGAGTCTTAGTATTTATGGGGTTGAGGTTTTAGATGTTGAGGTGAAGAGTCCTGATAATCCTGTTCAGTTGGTAGATGCTAAGATGTTAGTTTTTAAAGTGGAAGAAGGAACTGAATAAATGAAGATAATATCACTATTCTCAGGAGCAGGAGGCTTAGACTTAGGCTTCGAAAAAGCAGGTTTTAACACAGTTTGGGCAAATGAATATGACAAAGACATTTGGGAAACTTTTGAAAATAACTTTCCCAATGCTAAACTAGATAAAAGAAGCATTACGCAAATAGATTCGGATGAAATACCAAATGCCATAGGCATCATAGGTGGTCCTCCATGTCAGAGTTGGAGTGAAGCAGGGGCTTTGAAAGGGATAGATGACAAGAGAGGTCAACTCTTTTTTGATTTTATTAGATTACTACGAGATAAAAAGCCGCTCTTTTTTCTTGCAGAAAATGTTTCAGGAATGTTGGCAGGTAGGCATAGTGAAGCATTAGGGAACATAAAAAAACTTTTTAAAGAGAGTGGATATAATCTGTCTTTTAAAATGTTAAATGCACATGATTACAATGTAGCACAAGATAGAAAAAGAATTTTTTTTATAGGATACAGAGAAGACCTTGGTATAGAGTTTGAGTTTCCAAAAGGTTTTGAAAAGAAGAGATTTTTAAAAGATATTATTTGGGATATAAAAGAGACTGCCTTGCCTGCAAAAGAGAAAAATTATACCAATGGTGATACTTGTAGTTTAGACAATCATGAGTATGCCATAGGTGGATTTTCATCTATGTTTATGTCTCGTAATCGTGTACGTTCCTGGGAGGAACCATCATTTACCATACAAGCAGGTGGAAGACATGCACCACTACATCCACAAGCACCCAAGATGGAGTTTATAGAACAAAATAAAAGAATCTTTGTAGCAGCCAAAGAGCATTTATATCGTCGCCTATCTGTTCGTGAATGTGCAAGGGTACAAAGTTTTCCCGATACGCATAAATTTTACTATAAAAATGTAATGGCTGGGTATAAAATGGTGGGTAATGCAGTCCCACCTTACCTTGGATATTATTTGGCTAAAAAGATTTATAGTGATTTACGTAGTTTAGGTATAGGGGTTGAAAAAGAATTTACAATCAAAAATCATAGAACATTGTTGTCAAAAGAGACAGGAAATTTTAATGAATGATTCAAATATACTTATTTACTAAACTGAAGATGGACACACTAAGATTCAAAGATGAAACTGTTAAGACTTGGAATGGCTTATAATAGAACAAATGGCAGAACTTTTTTAAAAAAGTCGTTCCACTGTCAATGAACATATTTACAATATATATAAAGAAGAAGAGTTAGATAAAGAGTTTAGAATGAAGAAAATCGGAATTTCCGATTTTCTATATAGTTTAAAAAGATGGTAAAATATAGCCTAGAATATATTGATACGAGGAATATGCTATGAGTAAAAGCCCCATAGATGAAAAGTACCTACAAAAAGTCATAGAAACCACACAAAATATAGAAGGCTACCCAAAAGCAAGTAAAAAAATAGTCAAAAAAGTACAGAACCTCAGAAAAAAATATGGCATCCAAGTATCAGTTAAAAGATAGTAGTTTATATATAAAAGGTACAAATATACTTAAAAGAAAAGATTATTGTTTACGGGCTTACAAAAGTGAAAAAAGTTTAATGAATCAAGGTGATCAATGAAACAAATCCAACTAAGCCACGGAGGTGGTGGAGAAGAGACAAACTCTTTGATACATAATCTCTTTTATCGTTATTTTGGCAATGATATTTTGATCGCAGCAGAAGATGCTGCTGTATTGGAAGTAAAAAATAAAATTGCATTTACAACAGACAGTTTTACCGTGAGTCCTATCTTTTTTAATGGAGGGAACATTGGTAAACTTGCCATCGCAGGTACGGTCAATGACCTTGCTATGATGGGTGCAAAACCTTTGTATCTGAGTTCTGCATTTATGATAGAAGAGGGCTTTTCTTTTGATGACTTGGAGATGATTGTAAAATCTATGGCTGATGAGCTCAAAGTGAGTGGCGCAAAGATCGTTTGCGGTGATACCAAAGTGGTTCCCAAAGGTGCGGTAGACCAGATATTTATCAACACTTCTGGCATAGGGGAGATAGAAAAAGAGGGTATCTCTGCCAATAATCTTCATGAAGGTGATGTGATCATTGTCTCAGGTGATGTAGGGCGGCATGGTGCAGCGATACTGATGGAACGTGAAGGATTGGGGATCTCTGGTGATGTGGAGAGTGACTGTGCTACTTTATGGCCAGCAGTAGAAGCTTTGATAGAGAGTAAGGTAACGATCTCTGCATTGCGAGATGCTACACGTGGCGGTCTTTCTGCTGTACTGAATGAATGGGCTGAACAAAGTTCTGTTTGTTTGGAGATAGAAGAAGCATCTGTGCCTGTTAATGATGCGGTGCAGGGGATTTGTGAACTCTTTGGTTTTGAAGCATTTGACTTTGCCAATGAGGGAACATTTATTATAGCTGTACCACAACATCACGCTATGTTGGCGGTTGAAGCATTACAGAGTGTAAACGTATCTACAAAAGCTACGATCATAGGACGTGTCACTATGAAAAAAGAGGGAAAGGTAATCCTTCATTCACTTTATGGCAGCAGCCGTTATCTTGACCTGCCAAAGGGTGAACTTCTACCGAGGATATGTTAAAAAATGCATGAATATTCCATAGTTCAGGCACTTTTAGAACAGTGTGAAAGTCATGCCCAAGCCAATCATGCCAGCAAGGTTGTTAAAGTGGTGACCAAGATAGGTAAACTCAGTGGTGTAGAACCACATTTACTTGCAACAGCCTTTGAAACATTTAAAGAGAAAACTATATGTGACGGGGCAGAGTTCGTCATGAACCTTCAAGATCTTAAACTTCACTGTAATGTCTGTAAAAAAGAGAGTGAACAATCTGAAGTGCGTTATCTCTGTGCGCACTGTCAAAGTACAGATGTCTCTGTTATAGATGGTGAAGAGATGTACTTGATGACATTAGAGATGGAGTGATTGGATTTCACAGTGACTCCATAAAAATAGTATACTATAAAAGATACAGCCTATATAAGGAATACAGCATGAAATATTTTTTAAAACTATCTCTTCTTGCCATCACTATTTTACTTCTTCAAGGATGTGCAACACATCAAAACTTTGTGAACAGATATAACTCCTGGGTAGGAAAAGATATTAATAAACTGGTTGAACAGATCGGATACCCTGACAGCACCTATGTTTTACCCAATAAGAATAAAGTGTATGTCTATGAGAAATCCAGAGTTTATAGTTATCCCTCTCCGATGGTGGGATATGGTTATGGCGGATATTATGGAGGGTATGGTTATGGTGGAATGATGTACAGCAGTGAAGTGGTTCAACAAAACTGTAAACTTTTTCTTGAAACCAACAAAAAAGGTATTATCGTAAAATGGGGTTCACGCGGTAACCATTGTGTTTTAAACTAATAAAATATTACATCAACAACTAGGCATATTTATAAAATACATATTTTAAATATGCCCTTATCTAATTGTTCTAATTGCCATATAATTTCTCATATTTTTTACCCATGAGGTTAATTAATATAAAGAGAAAGGATAAAAAATGTATTGGATATTAACACTGCTTGCACTACTTTTTGCACTACCAACATATGGTATATCACTATTATTATATCTCATTCTTATCATGACTTTTAAAGATAAAACAAATGATACCCAATTCAAAAATCATATTAAAAAAGCACTTAAACAGGGTAAAATTATTGATGTAAATAAGATAGAATGGGAAGTCGCCTTACAATATGCTCAACAAGAGGGGAAAGAATTAATTAGTATAGATAATATGATCTCCTTTCATATGTGCTGTAAAAAAGAGAAAACATATGTACTTATTGCACCTATTTCAAGTGGAGGAGTAAGTATATCAGCCTATAATGGAAGAAGCCCGAAAGAGATAAGTAGTTCCTTGTATCCCTATTGATCCAATCTTAACTCTTCAGGGAAATCGTTGTTTTATAATGGTCAAAATAAAATATATTTTGACCTAGATCATTTACATAAAATTATAATTATTATATAATTAATTAATATATACTATACTATTAGTAATGTTTTTATTAAATCTAGTCAAGGAATAGGGGGTAAAATATGAGTTATTGTAATTGTAAAGATATTACATGGTTTGATCTTATTTTCGGAGTTGTTGTATTTTCAATCGTATTAGTTGTTATGGGAGAAAATCTTATTATGCTATTTGGGCAAACAGAATGGTACAGAGCATTAGGTGTTGCACTTGGAACTATTACAGTGGCAGGAACTATAGGAGTTGTAGGTAGTTTATCTGCTCAGTGGATCATACAAAATATTGTTTTAGTGATCATTGCTATAAGTGCTTTATGGTTATATAGTTTAACCTTAGTATAGTACTTTATATTTTTGATAGAATTTATATTATGTTAATCAAAGTATAAAATATGTTTTATTTCTTCTAACTTTCTATTTCCTCATATGTCATCAACAATGTAAGTGTTTAATATTTACATAACTATTTGATTTACTAAAAATAAATTTATCATATGGCTAAACACAATAAATAAAGTGATACATAGTAGGTAATATAATTAAGCTGTGATTGTCAGAGAGTCTGTAGCATTATTGCTAATAAGGTCGTAAGTTATCTTCTCATAGATAAATCCGCTGTTACACAACAGAAAACCCTGATCCCTTCAAGAGAATACTGTATGCTAATGAAAGCAAACGGTATGAGAAGATAACTACATTATTATTCTAGCCTTTCCAAGCTTAGACTATATAGTTAAAAACTAAATATAATTATTATTTTTTATAATATAAGTTATGTGATTCACCCCTATTCCTATTCAAATACCTTAGAATTGGTAAGGATCAAGACTTAGTGTCCTGCATCCTTACAACAGTTCTGAATTTTCTCAACGATAGACGGGTCTTCCAGTGTTGAAATATCTTGAGTGATCTTTTCCCCTTTTGCAAGGGCTCTAAGAATTCTTCTCATGACCTTACCTGATCTTGTTTTTGGGAGGTCTGGAACAAAGATCATATCATCACATAGCGCAATGGCACCAATTTCTGTTTTAATGACCTTATTGATCTCTTTCATCGTCTCAATTTCATCTGCTACTACATCATGTATAGGTACAGACTTGAGTACAACATAAGCAAAGATCCCCTCACCTTTAAGCTCATGTGGTTTACCTACAACTGCTACAGAAGCTACATTGGGATGTTTTTTGATAGCAGATTCAACTTCTGCTGTTCCCATACGGTGTCCAGATACATTGATAACATCATCCGTACGACCAGTGATCGTGATGTATCCATCTTCTCCATAAATAGCACCATCACCCGTAAAATATACCGGTTTCCCATCTTTGACCACATCACCAAAGTAAGACTTTTTATAACGCTCTTCATCTCCCCATACACCACGTATCTGTGACGGCCAAGGGCGTGTGATACACATATATCCGCTCTCACCCTCTCCCACTTTCTTACCTGTTTCAGGGTCAAGTATCTCTGCCATAATACCCGGCAGTGGAAGTGTTGCACACCCAGGTTTGATCGGTGTTGCACCCGGTAATGGAGAAACAACATGTCCACCTGTCTCCGTCTGCCAGTACGTATCTACTATGGCACACTTACTGTTTCCAACTTCTTCATAATACCATTTCCATGCGGGAGGATCGATAGGTTCACCCACTGTTCCCAGTACTTTAAGAGAAGAAAGGTCATATTTAGCCGGTTCATCTTCACCCATCTTATGGAGTACACGTATAGCTGTTGGCGCTGTATAGAATTGATTTATTTTATGTTCTTCAACCATTTTCCAAGGACGACCCGCATCAGGAAAGGTGATAACACCTTCAAACATCACAGTCGTAGCACCCATAGCGAGAGGTCCATAGACGATGTATGTATGTCCAGTGATCCAACCTACATCAGCTGTACACCAGTAGGTATCATTCTCTTTCACATCAAATACCCATTCCATAGTCATTTGAGCCCAAAGGATGTATCCGGCTGTATTGTGTTGTACTCCTTTTGGTTTACCTGTACTACCAGAAGTATAGAGTAAGAAAAGAGGATCTTCACTCTCCATAGGCTCAGCTTCACATTTACCTGACTTGTTCTTAATGAGTTCATTATATGAATAATCACGTCCCGCTTCCCATGTCACTTCTTCATTATTTCTTTCTACAACTAGAACTTTTTTAACTGGTGTATCTCCAGTTAATGCTGCATCTACTACAGGCTTTAACATATAAGGTTTTGTTTTTCGGTAAGCACCATCTGCCGTGATCACTACTTTTGCTTCAGCATCTTCGATCCTGTCACGAAGTGCTTCAGAAGAAAATCCACCAAATACGATGGAGTGGATCGCACCGATACGTGCACAGGCTAACATGGCATACGCAGCTTCAGGGATCATCGGCATATAGATAACGACTCTGTCACCTTTTTTTACACCAAAATCTTCTTTAAGAAGGTTAGCAAACTTGTTTACATTATAGTAAAGGTCAAGATAGGTAATGACTTGCTTATCACCTCTGTCACCTTCAAAGATGATCGCAGCTTTGTTTTTACGCGTGTCAAGATGACGATCGATACACTGATGTGCAACATTTAACTGACCACCATCAAACCACTTTACAAAGGGTGCATTACTTTCATCTAAAACTGTATCAAACGGTTTAAACCAATCTATTTTTTCTTTTGCAAAATCTCCCCAAAAACCTTCATAGTCTTTATTAGCTTTATTCTGTAATTTCCAATATGCTTCCATACTGTTTATTGCTGCATCTTTAGCAAACTCCGGATTTGGATTAAATATTTGTTTTGACATGGTTCTTCCTCGTTTAAATTTATGTAAAAACCACCATTGTAGTTTTAAAATAAATTTAACTATTTTAATCTATCTGTATGCTCCTTTATATTCTGGTAAATTTTTAAGTTTTAAATACATCATTGCAGACATGACAGCATCATTGAGTGCATCATGTTGTCCCAATCGTGGCAAGTTCAATGATTCCATAATTGTGTCAAACTTTAAATCAACAAATTCATGTGATGATTTTTTTTGATATCTTTTATAGTACATACTTGAAAGTTCAATACTTTTATTTGGTATCGTTGTGCCAATAATTTGTTTAGCATAACGATTGATCATTGCTATATCAAACTTTATGTAGTAACCAACTAATGTTCTATTGCCTAAAAAATGTAAAAATTCTTCAATTGCTATCTTCGCCTCAATGCTATTTTCTATATCACAAGGTCTGATATAATGAATTTTAATACTCTCTTCTCCTATATGCTTTTCAAGCTTCACAAATCTTTCAAAAGAATCACTTAATTCTATTTTATTATTAACAATTTTAACTGCTCCCAAGGAAAGTATTTCATCTTTTTTTACATTTAAACCTGTTGTTTCACAATCAAAAGAAACAAATTCTTCTTCTGCAAGAGAATCAAATAAAAATAAATAATCATCATTTGTAAGTTGTGATTTTTTATATCTGTTTTTTAATCTATTTATCATTATGAAATCTTCTCTAATTTGAAATGATGGGTAATAAATTTCTTAAATAAATTTACAATAACAAAGCTATCTTTTAACATATCTCTTTCTATTTTTCCAAAAGAACTAATATCAATGATGTTGTCTATTACGATTCCATTTTTTTGCTTTATGATATGTCCCTGGAGTCTCAATCTAGACAATAATCCTAAAGCTTCAATAAGTTCAGAAGCCATATCTTTTTCCAAAATCTCTAATTGATGTAATTTTTTAATGCGCGCTACCGTTGCATTTTCCATAACATAATTTTCTAAAGCCAAGGATCTTACACCTTGTACAATAGCAAAAATACCTCCCTTTTTGATATCTATACCATCGTCGGTCGTACGCAATGATGAAAACATTCCAATAGGTGTTTTGAAATTTAATGTAGCTTTTGCAAAATATGCCATATAGACATCTTTTTGACCCACCATATCAAATATTTTATCTTTAAGTGGCGTAAATAATGAAGGGTTTCCAGCAACACATTTAGCATCAAAAAATATAGCTAGATCCATATAGTGTTCCATATCTGTGCCCAAAAACCATGTATCTATCTGATTTTCAAACTCAACCTGTGTCTTACACCAATAAGGGTTATTAACCATAATATTCCCCTCACATTCAGGAAATCCAAATGATATAAGCTGTTTTGTAAATTCTTGCATATAAGGATTATAGATAGTAACATCTTCACCATTAGCTATTACCAGAGCATTATCTTGATCCGTTTTAATGATCTGTTCATCTCTTCCCTCACTCCCCATCACCAAAAGAGCACATTTGTCATGTAGCTCTTCCGGAAGAATAAGATTGAAAAGTTTCTCATAAATTTTGGTATTTAATTCGGCTACCATTTTTGCTATATAACTTGTTTTTAAACTTTTATCAAAAAGGGATTTTATTGTTTTATTAACATCATCGCTAGCAGATCTAAGCTCTTCTATTGTAGTTGATTTAGCTATTTTAACAGATACGATATGTGTGTGGTTTGCAAAATAACTCAAGATATCTGCTTGTTTTAGTAAACCAATTATTTTCCCATCTTCAAGTACTCCAACTCTCTTTATAGAATGCTTTACTATAGTTAACAATGCGGAGAATAGAAAATCACTTTTTTGGACACATACAAATGGAAACTTTGCAATTTCACCAATAGGATCCTCTAAAGCTCTACCTGCCAATAAGACATCTTTTTTTAAAACAGAATCTGTCACAACCCCATATTGAGCGCCATT
Organism: Campylobacterota bacterium; assembly: GCA_030595845.1. Lineage (GTDB taxonomy): Bacteria > Campylobacterota > Campylobacteria > Campylobacterales > Sulfurovaceae > Sulfurovum. Next base: position 7,091 of record JAUVCL010000003.1, on the reverse strand, counting down.
TTGTACGATAATGGTAGAAGTATCTTTAGCTATAGATTTTTCTATGGCTTCTTTGATCTTGCAGTCTGCAGAAACGATACATGGTGCATGTATATACAAATCACTTACTTTTGAAAACATAAATGATGAGATATCTGAACCATACTCCTTATTTTTGAGAGTCTGCAATCTTGAGGATAAATTCTTCAGAAAAAAGCTTTCAAATTTTTTATTTTCAGTAATTAAATTTAAAAATGTGGTTTTTTTTAACTCATAACATATGAGATCTTCACTCACTATAAATTTACTTTTGGTTTTATGATAGATTAGAGAATCTGCATCAAATGTATCTTGTTCATGATAAACAAAGGTCAACTCATCATTATTATATTCGTTGACTTCACCTTTGATTATGACAAAAAAAGAATCACTTATTTTTTCGGGAGAAATTAAAATAGTATCTTTAGGATAATATGCAATATCCATATTTTTAAAAGCCGTATCTAACTCATATGTAGTAAGTTTGTCAAAAGGATGAATTTCTTTTATAAAATTTTCTTGATCATGAAGGCTCATATTTTCTCTTTCAAAATTGTATATATACCTGCCCCTAAAGGGGGTACAAAAAGGAGCAGGTATTAAAACTCGACGATCCCCCTCGGAGGAGGACAATACTTAGTGATCTATCGCTGCACCTGCACCTGAAGGGACACGGATATTTTCTACAATAGCCTGGATCTCTGCTGGTGGTGGTGGTGTAGCACGTGACACAAAGTATGCTACCACAAAGTGAAGAACCATACCCAATGTACCAATACCTGTTGGTGCAATACCAAAGAGATAATCTTCTTTTGCGCCACCCAAGAATACAAAGTATACAATATATGCGAATGTAAAAGTAAGTCCTACGATCATACCTGAAATCGCACCTTCTTTATTCATACGTTTATCAAAAATTCCCAAAATAATAACTGGGAAGAATGAAGCTGCCGCTAAACCAAATGCAAACGCAACAACCTGAGCCACAAATCCTGGAGGATTTATACCCAGATAGCCCGCGACCAGTATGGCAACGACTGCGGCACCTCTTGCCAATCTTAACTCATTTTTCTCTGTAAGAGTTGATTTACCTGTTTTTTTATCTTTCATCAATACTTGACCAAATAGGTCATGAGAAATTGATGCAGAAATAACAAGAAGTAAACCTGCTGCTGTTGAAAGTGCTGCTGCAAGTCCCCCAGCTGCCATAAGTGCAATTACCCATGCAGGTAAGTTCGCTATCTCTGGGTTTGCAAGAACCATAATATCTCTATCTACATAGATTTCATTAGCAACACCATTATTGGCTTTAAGTTCAGTTTCTGTTGGAGCACCTTTGGCATTTGTAGTCAATCTTTGACCATTTATACCTCTTGCTTCTCCATCAAATGCTGGTTTACCTTTAGGCCCATCAAAAGCTGTACCATTCGCATATTGGATCTTACCATCACCATTTCTGTCATTCCAAGCAAGAAGTCCACCTTCTTCCCATGTTTTAAACCAAGAACCATTGTTAATAGTACCGTCAGGTCTTATCACTTCGCCAGATACAAAAGCCTTATATTCAACATTTTGTACATTTGAGATAAGGTTCACTCTTGAGAATGCAGCTACTGATGCAATCGTTGTATACATAATAGCAATAAATACCAATGCCCAACCAGCAGAGATACGTGCATCTTTTACTTTTGGTACGGTAAAGAATCTAACGATTACGTGTGGTAATCCAGCAGTACCAGCCATAAGTACTACAGTTAACATAAACATGTTAAACACAGATCCTGGTTCTGTATAGTTGTTGAACCCTAAATCATTTACAGCCTGATCAAGCGCATGCATAAGGTATGTACCTTGCGGTATTGATCTTACCCCATCATCAAAAGCAAATGCAGTCTGAGAGAAAAGTCCTAACTGTGGTAGGAATGTATCTGTTACTTGAATAGAAAGGAAAATAGCAGGTACTGTAAATGCAAATATCATTACAACATACTGAGCAACCTGTGTATACGTAATACCTTTCATTCCACCTAGAACGGAATATATAAATACAATACCCATACCAAGCATAACACCTGTGTTAACATCTACTTCCAAGAATCTTGAAAATACAATACCCACACCTCTCATCTGCCCTGCAACATAGGTAAACGAGATAAAGATAACTGCAACAACTGCCACGGTACGTGCCAAGTCAGAGTAATATCTGTCTCCTACAAAATCAGGAACAGTAAATTTACCAAATTTTCTCAAATATGGTGCCAAAAGAAGTGCCAGGAGAACATATCCACCAGTCCAACCCATAAGGTAAGCACCACCATCAGAACCTTTAAAGGCAATGATACCTGCAAGTGAGATGAACGAGGCGGCTGACATCCAGTCAGCTGCTGTTGCCATACCATTAGCTACGGGGTGTACACCACCACCAGCAATATAAAACTCTTTAGTAGAGCCCGCTCTTGCCCATACAGCAATTCCTATATATACACTAAAAGAAATACCGACAAATAAATAAATTAAACTTTGTAATTCCATACTTTCTCCCTACTCGTCTACGCCGTATTTTTCGTCAATTTTTCCCATTTTGTGTACATATACGAAAATAAGTATCACAAATGCGTAAATTGCACCTTGCTGAGCAAACCAAAAACCTAGTTTTACTCCCGAAATCTCAATGGCATTAAGTTGTTCAATAAACAATACTCCCGCCCCTAAAGAAACAACAAACCATACCACTAAAAGTGATAAAATGGTTCTAATATTTTCTTTCCAATACGCCTGTGCTTTTTCTGCATCCATGTTAAATTTCCTTTTTAAAAATTATAGTTTGCTATCAATCTATATTCAGACCAGTCTAAACCTGGTGCAAAATCTGTTGGGTAGTTTCCTCTAAACCTTAAATTGAGAGCTTTCGTTGCTTGATATTTAATATCAAATCCAGACTCTTCTGCTGTCCAATCTTCTCCAGGTTTATAGGTATTTGCTGAACCTATATCAAAAGATACATAGTATGCTGTTGCTTTTAAGTTTAGTCCTGTTGCATCTTTCAAGTTATAAGTAGCAGCCACTTTTGTTGTTGCTGTATCAGCAAAGAACATATGTCTTGTAACCATACCTTGTGTAAATGCCGGCATACCACCCCATGGAGTAATAATACCACCATTCATACTACCTGAACTATCTCCTGTCTGAGAATATGCTATATATCCACTTAATGCACCAAAGCTAGTTCCTGCCTTCACTGCCCAGTAATTACTGTCTACATCTCCAGCAAGTGCATCACCTACTTCACTTTCATTAATGTATTGTGCTGAAAGTTTTACAGATGATAATTTATAGTCTGCTTGAAGATACACAGCATTTAAAATGTCGTGAGCATAGTAATTCCATGCTTGAAGATCAAGTCCCTCAATACCTTTATAGAGGATTGCTCCAGCTGTTACACCATCAGTATCGGTCCCCTCACCTAAAGCGATAACACCCATATCAGCGAAATCACCACTAGTACCTTCTTTATAACCTAAACCATAACCACTTTGCAAAGAAAGTGCACCTGCAGCACCATATACATTTCCAAAGGTACCAACTGTTTCTCTTGTTATATGTGCCAAAATAAGTGTTGTATCTTCAATGTCTGTATTACTAAGAACAGCTGCTTCAAAAAGATTTGGCAACATTCTTGCATCATCTGCACCTGCCATTGGTGTATCAAGTCTTTGACGACCAAGTTTAATATTGGTATTGTCAAAAGCATAGTTGATATAGACCTGTCCAATAAATGCATAATTATCAAAATTATCTCCATATAATGATGGATCATAACTGGCAGAACCAATGACATCTGCATTTTCATCATGTATATCAAACCCATACGTTCCATAAGCTGCAACAGCAAAAGTTAACCCGTTGAAGTCTGGTGATTTATATCCTATATAACCACCTGTTGCAAGTGAATTACGGTTATTGTTTACTGCACCTGAGTACGTTCTGTCAATATAAAATGTTCTAGATTGTCCAAAAATCTTACCATAATCCGGCTCTGCTGACACCTCTACTACAGGCTCGATAGGGTTGATGTCTCCTCCAGCCATAAGCACTGTAGATGCTATAACTGATAGCAATACAATTCTTTTCATATTTTCTCCTTAATGTTTTCTACATATGGAGTATGAATCACCAACGTAGCATTAACATAGCATTAAGAAAAATAAGAAAACTGCAGTATTAAAAAAAATTATTTGTGTAGATTGGTTACACAATAGTAAAATTCTCCTCAAGCGATATCGCTACTTAACAAGTTGATACCCTATGCCTTTAAGTGTCACGATCAAATCCTCATTAAGGACTTGCCTCACCCTATGTATCTCAGCTCTGATAATGGCATTGTCTACAGGATTGTCATTCCATACATAGTGTCTTAACATCTCAAAGTCAATGACTCTATTTTTATTTGCTGCAAAGAGTTCCATTATTTGTGCCTGCTTTTGCGTAAGTACCTGTTCTTCTCCATCAAAGAGTAAACATTTATTTTCCAAATCATAACAATACATTCTAGAAAGTTTTACAAATTTTTTGGCTCTCACATCTGCTATCTTAAATAGTCGTTCTATGTGTAGTCTTAACTCTTGTAAATGAAAGGGCTTTTTTAAATAGTCATAACACCCCAAAGCATATGCTTGACTAATCTGTTCAATCTCGGTAATAGCAGAAATAAAAATAGTAGGAACATGTATTCTTTCTTCTTGTAATTTAGTAAGAAGAGTAAGTCCATCCATACCAGGTGTATTGATGTCAAATATAAAAAGGTCATATTGATGATCAACTACATGAGTATAAACTTCTTGTCCATTATCAAATACATCTACTTCATATCCTATATCTGTCAAATACTCTGCAATAGCACTTTGCAACATCAACTCATCTTCCAGAAGCAGTACCTGCATTAAGACTCCTTTCTAAAAGTGTTTTTAAAAATGGTATGCGTATCATTTGAAGTTAAATCTATATTTATATTTTCTTTGAGACAAATAGAATGCACAATTTCCAATCCTAGCCCAAATCCACCTTTAACATCATTTTCACGATTAAAAGCTTCAAAAATTGCTTTTGTATCATTTATCTTAGGGGAATGACTTAGAAAGCTTAAAATGATTTCATTTTTATTTGCCATTAAGGACACCTCTACATTGGTACCTTTATTGGCAAATTTAATAGCATTAGATATATTATTATCTATAATTCTTTGTAACTTCTCCGGACTCATATAAAAGTGTATCTCTTTTTCTATATTTGTCAATATCTTATGATTATTACCTTTAGATATCTCCGAGAAAAAATCCACCCTATCTAAAAGAAATTTTGACATGTCAATCATTTCTTTTTTATACACAAAACGGTCCTTTTTCACCATATAGCTCAAATCTTCATATATGTTTGCAATGATCTTACTGGCAGCTTCGATCTTTGACAAATATCTATTTTCGCCCTCCTCATTTTGAAGAGGTCTATATGTGTCATAATCACGGCTAATGGTGTGTTTATCTCATGTATAGAATGCTTTATGAAACTGTCCTGTGCTTTAACTAAAGAGTTTGAAAAGTTTTTTTCTTTAGTGAGTAACTTGTTTTTTTCATTTAAATCTTTTGTTTTAGCTTCTACTTTTGTTTCTAGTGTAGTATTGAGTTCTGTAAGTTTTTCTTGACGTTTTCGTATAATTTCAACCATAGTATTTATGTAAGAAACCATATTTTTAAACTCTAGTAATTGTATTTCTTTTTTATCTATAAGGGAGTGTGATGTAGAAGCTTTTTGAAAAAAACTTGTAAATGTATCTATTTCTCTTTTAAGTATATTATTCACAAGAATTATCCCCATAACACCGAAAGTAAATAAGATACTCAATAAGAATACAATATCAATCATATACTTATTGAGTTTCATTTTAAGTGCACGTCTTTGCTTGGCAATACTTTTTTCGATTTCATCTAGATACACGCCCGTACCTATCATCCATCCCCAAGGTTCAAAGGATTGTGCATACGAAACTTTAGGACTAAGTGAACCTGTTGTAGGCTTTAACCAAACATATTCAACAAAACCACCTTTTTCCTTACGCGAAACAGAAATAAGGTCTTCAATAACTTTAACACCATTACTATCTTCAATATCATAAAGATTTTTACCTATATTTTTTCTTTGTACAGGATCAGAAAGAACAACCCCTTTAAAATCATAAATAAAAATATACCCTGTCCCATCTTGACGTCCATAAAGTTGTTCTATAGCATTAAGTATCTGACTTTTTAAAACTTCTTCATCTTGTATAACATCTCGCTTTGTATACATATAGGTAATGAATTGCAATACTCTTTGTGTATCAAAAACAATTGTCTCTTTTTGCTTTTCAATATGTTTCTTTTGTATAATTTCAGCTTTACTATCAAAAGTATTATACTCTCCCAAAAAAACCATTGCCACAACCACGACAATAAGTACAAACATCATAGTCATAATAAACATATGAATACTTGCTATGGTTTTATTTTTTAAGAAAAAGATATTTATACTCCTATAGTGAATTTTAACCTATACAAACACTTAGTATACTCTGATTTAGACATCCCTATTTTTCATATAAAAAGATACCTTTTATCTTAGTATCTTAAATAATTTCAATCTTCTCCACAACATCAAGACCAAAGCCTGCAAGACCAACAAATTCTGTATCTTTGTTAGTGGTAAGCAGGTTAATATTTTTAATACCAAGATCTTTTAATATCTGTGCCCCTACTCCAAACTCTTTTGCCTGTTCATGAGAGATTACTTTAGTATCTAAAAAGATAAGTATTCCACCATTGTTTTTCAAATACTCTATAGAGTTATTCAGTGCTGAAAAACGTTTATCATCAAGAACAAGACCTATATCTGTACCAATGTTATGAAACTTTACATTTGCTGTTTCATGTGATTTATAAAACTGTATGACTGTATGTGTTCTATCGAGGTGATCTGTATACATGATCTTTTCTACTTTGATACCTCTAAGTTCAGATTCTTCTTCTTTAACACGTTTGATC
>JAUVCL010000039.1 GCA_030595845.1 Campylobacterota bacterium | reverse complement strand
GAAAGGTATGTGTATCCAAGGGCATAAGCAGATCTTTTTTATCTATCTTTGACCAGAGTCCCATATCGAGTGCATCTTTTCGTATCATCCAACGCAGGTACATCATATACCGTTTATAAGTACCTGAAGCACTCACTTTTTTGGGCAAAGAACCGACTAAAAAATCATACCCTCGACTCTTATGTGGATGCACATTTTTTAGCGTATCTATAAAGTGCCACAAACCATCCAGTATATTTTCTTCTTTTTTGTACCCTTCATAGAAAATATTTTCAATACTCTCTACTTCTTTTAATCGTTTCAAAGCAATAAAAATCGCTGCCACATCTTTACTTTTTTGGAAACGGTAATAATGTGAAGAGAGTGTTTGTTCGATATTTTCTTCACTACTTTCAAGTAAAGAAAAATCAAAACTATCTAAAAATTTAACAATAAGCCCTGCATTACCATACGCAAACAACGCACAGATCAAAGCGATGGATTCATCTTGATGTTTGGAGGCAATAAGCAGGGGATCAGGTTTGGCATAAGAGAGTTCCGAAATGTTATTTCGTGTTTGAACTTCTTTATCAAGAAGTATTTTTATATCTTTTAAATTCATTAATGTCCCGTAGGGTGCGTTTGCCAACGCACCACATAATAAGATCTGTTAAACGGTGCGTTAGCAAACGCACCCTACGTCAAAATGTGAAGTGTTCACCCAAATAATGTTTACGTACATTCTTATCATTTGTGATCTCATCACTGGTACCAGTAGCAAGCATTTCACCAGATCTCATAACATAAGCCCTATCACAGATCCCCAATGTCTCACGTACGTTATGGTCTGTAATCAATATACCCATATCAAGATCAACCAGTTGTTTAATAATATTTTGTATGTCCAAAACAGCTATAGGATCAACCCCGGCAAAAGGTTCATCCAGAAGTAAAAACTTTGGTTCACCGACCAATGCTCTTGCTATCTCTACTCTTCTTCGTTCACCACCACTCAGACGTATTCCCAAACGTGAACGTATAGGTTCGATGTTGAAAATTTCAAGCAGTTTTTCTATACGTGGACCCACAACCTCTTTTTTAAGATTGAGTGCTTCCGCAGCGATAAGCAAGTTCTCTTCCACCGTTAAGTCTTTAAAGATGCTGGATTCTTGAGGCAAATACCCTATCCCCATCTGTGCACGGGAACTCAAAGGCAGTTTTGTGATATCTTCACCATCTAAAAAAACCTTCCCCTCTGTAGCATCTGTTAATCCACAGACCATATAGAAAGAAGTTGTTTTCCCTGCACCGTTGGGGCCAAGCAGTCCTACGATCTCTTTACTTTCTACTTTAAGAGAAATATCGTGTACGATCTTAGTTTTTTTAATGGTTTTTGCAAGGTTTTTTGCTTCAAGTGTATGCATTATGTTGATATCCTGTATGTTCTACTATTTTCATTAGGTTCTATGTCAATCGTGACAACATTATAACCTACACCTTCTAAAAATGCTTTAAGCGCATCAGATCCCCACTCAACCATATGCCAGCCCTCTTTTTCAAACTCTTCAAAAAGACCCATCTGCATAAACTCATCATGATCCAAACGGTACAGATCATAATGGTATAAGCTCGTACCATCTTTCGCAGCATAACATTGTTGAAGAGAAAACGTGGGAGAAGTGACCTCCCCTTCAATTCCTTTAGCTTTTGCAATAGCTTGTGTCAAAGTTGTTTTTCCTGCTGCCAGATCACCGCGTAGAAATACTATGGCGTTTGAAGGTAATGTTTCATTTAAATAGGTAACTATTTTATCTAATTGTGATAATGATGCTTGTATTTCTTTACTCATTTTTTTCCTCGTAGGGGAGGACTCCTATGTCCTCCCTGAAATCCAACGTTAATTATGGATTCAAAATATTTTTATGAAACCTTGGGAGCACACAGGGGTGCTCCCCTACAATATAATATCACAACCACACCTGTAGGGGAGGACTCCCATGTCCTCCCGGAAATTCAAATAGGTATGATGTCCCCCCGCGACAAATTAAAAACTGTTTGACACTTTAGCTATAAATTGCAAATGCTTCGCTGATTTTCCACTTTCCAATTGTACTTTCACTTTCTCTATCGCTTCTTCTATATCTTTAACACCACCATTTGCAAACAGTGCAAATGCTGCATTCAGTACAACAATGTCTTTTTTAGCACCCTGCTCTTTTCCTGACAATATATCTCTGCTGATCTGTGCATTAAATGCTGCATTTCCACCTTGTATAGCCTCTTTAGGTGCCAAGGTAAATCCATAAGCTTCAGGATCTATCTCTCCCTCAGTCACAGAGCCATTTTCTACAAAAGCAAAAGCACTTTTACCAGCAAGGCCTATCTCATCCATGCCATCATAAGAGCTTACAACATACGCTCTTTTAACACCCAATTCTACTAAGGCATCAGCCATACGTCGAATGAAGCTCGGGTCAAACACACCTAAAAGATATTTCTGCGCGCCTGCCGGATTAGTCAATGGTCCCAGTATATTGAAAATGGTACGATGATCAATTGATTTACGTATAGGCATAATGTGTTTCATTGCAGGATGATGGTCCGTAGCAGGAAAAAAACAAAAACCCGTCTCTACAAGCATTTTGATCTTATTTTCTATACTAAGGTCAAGGTTTATACCCAGTGCTTCCAATACATCCGTAGAACCAGAGTTCGATGTAATACTTCTATTTCCATGTTTTGCAATCACACATCCCATAGAAGCCAAAAGAAGTGAAACCGTCGTAGAGATATTAAAACTTCCGCTTTTATCTCCGCCTGTACCTACAATGTCTATGGCTTTTTCTTTCAGATCATCAGGAAGATCAAGTTTAATGGAGTGTTCACGCATCACCAAAGCAACAGCAGCAATATCTTCAGAGGTTTCACCTTTTTCATATAGGTATATAAGAAATTGACGTGCTTCTTCTGTTGGCATTTCGTTATTGAACAATTTCTCAAATTCTGTTTTAATACTCATATAATTCTCCGTAGGGTGCGTTTGCTAACGCACCTATCATTAAGCCTTTCGGCGAAGATTTTATTTTAATCCAAGTGTACTACATGGTGCGTTGGCAAACGCACCCTACAATTCTTTAACATACTCTTCTTTTTGACTTTTTGGGATGGTCTTCGTTGTGGGGATCTGCAACACTTCATAATGCCTTGCACCCTTAAGATATTCAATTGTTATTTTATCACCGATTTTTACATCTTTTGAAGCTTTTGCCTTCATATCATTAATAAACACCACACCAGACTTAAGCATATCCGTAGCAATCGTACGACGCTTAACCACATTCACAGCCGACAACCATTTATCTACTCTCATTTTCCATCCTTTAGGTTCATAGGGAGGACACAGGGGTCCTCCCCTACATACATTAAAATTCCGTAGGGGCAGACTCCTATGTCTGCCCTTGGGTTCATATATCCGCTCGCAATCCAATATTCATTATGGATTTTAAATATCTCTATGAAACCACGGGAGCACACAGGGGTGCTCCCCTACGACACAAACATCCAATCTGTAGGGGAGGAGTCCTATCTCCTCCCTCTGACTCCTATCTCCGCCCGGAAACCCAAGCACAAATTATACATTCAAATTAGGATGTTAATGTAAATCCGCATTCAACGTTACTTCTCTAGTACTTCTACGTACAATGATCTCACCCGTTGTTGAGTCTTGTCTAAAGTGAAGACCATTTAATCCTTGGAATTCATCTGCTCTAAATGTTGTTTTAGAGTCTAATGTTGCTGATGGATTTGCAGTAACTATTTTTGCTAGTTCATCTGGATTTACTTTTACTTTAGTACCGGCAAAGATAGCCAACCCACCATCAATGATACACGCATCTCCAAGAGGGATACCACAAGTCGAGTTTGCACCAAGCAATGTATTTTTACCAATGCTAATAGGGTTTCCGTCGGTTCCAGAAAGCACACCCAAAATACTTGCACCACCACCCACATCAGAACCAGCACCTACGATAGCAGAAGAAGAGATACGCCCTTCAACCATTACAGGTCCAAGTGTTCCAGCATTAAAGTTGATGTATGATGCACCTGGCATGACTGTGGTTCCAGCAGCAAGTTGTGCTCCCATTCTTACTTTAGAAGCTTCAAGGATTCTTGTATTGTCCGCAGGGATGATGTGCTGTAAGAATCTTGGGAATTTATCTACAGAATCTACTGTAGGGTATCTACCGTTAAGTTTCATTTCAATTTCATTTTCTCTCAGGTAATCAAGCTCAAATGGTGTATTACCAACCCATGCAACATTTGATAAAATTCCAAATGCACCGTTCAAGTTTACTTTTCTAAGTTCCGCTTTTGCTTGAGAAAGTGCATACAGTTTCAAATACACTGCTTCTACAGACTGGGCATTTGCATCTTCAAACATAAATACGATTCTGAAGTTTTTTCCAATGTCTTCCATGGTTGCAAGTGTTTTGATCACTTGTACATTTTTGTGTGCCTCACCTGTCGCTTCAGCAAGGTATGGTGCAAATGCTGCCATCGCATTTTCTACAAAGTTATCATTGATCGTTGCTACAAATTCAGAACCTGAAAAGTCAACATCACATTTTGCTTCCTGCAGCGCTTTGATGAACACAGCAGCAGATCCAAAGTTCTCTTTCCAGTTGATCAGCCCAAAATTTGCCTGAAGTATCTTCTCTGTATTTTTCTGACCTCTGTCCACTCTTGCTATACCAAATGCCATAGGCTCTTTGTAACCCGCTTGTGAAGTAACTTCTGTTACCAATGCTTTAAATGCGTCTGTTGATGAAATAGTCTCTATTGCCATAATGATTTGCTCCTAAGTATATTACCGCGCCAACTAAACATATCAATTTTTAATGCAGTGATTTCGTTCATAATCAAGGCAGATTTCTGAAGGACTCGCCTTAGCGAATTCGAAAAAATCTAACGCAGAGTATGGGCGAAAGCACTGCACCCTTCGGGAAGAACGAGAGAAGGCAATCTGCAAGCAAAAAAAGCTTTGAATTAACGAGTTAGTCCTACAGCCTTTTTCACTCACATTTTACCTCCTCTCGTTCTTTTAAAAGTTGATATGTTTAGTTGGCGCGGTAATAATTAGGGAGATTATACTTTTTTTAGTTTAATACAAGCTAGAGAGGGTAAAATTCGCACATGAAAAAATATCTACGTGGTCATAACAAGCAGTACTTCTCACTAGCAGTCATAGCGATGTATTCAACTCTACACAAGTTGAGTAGACTAGACAGCAATTACCAGTACCATAAACTTGCCTTTAAACTCCAAGAACGTAAAACTTCCCCTCCTACAAAAATCATTTAATTCGTAGGGTGCGTTTGCCAACGCACCTTTATATATCAAATTTATTTTACACATTACATCTGTGGTGCGTTAGTACCCCAAGGGCATTACCTACAGGAATCACGCACCCTACAAGTATACTTACAGGAAACATATTATTATGAACAACACAATTAAACTTTCACTCATCACAACACTCTTACTTACAACAAATGCTTTTGCGAACGAAACACTTGAAGATATCACGATCACTTCAAGCAATAAACTACCAACTTCTATAGAACAAACCACAGCCAATGTTGTTGTTATCACTGAAAAAGACATAGAAGAGAGAGGATACCAAACCGTTGCACAAGCGATAAGTAATGTATCAGGTATTTCAATTTCACGCGCTGGAGGATTGGGACAAAATACTTCTCTATTTATGAGAGGTTCCAGATCTAACAAAGTACTTGTACTTTTAGATGGTATGCGTCTAAATGATCCAAGCACAGTGAACAACACAGCCTTTCTTGATAACATCACAACATCTAATATCGCACAGATAGAGATCATCAAAGGTGGTTCCAGTTCTATATGGGGAACCAATGCTTCAGCAGGTGTGATTAACATCATTACAAAAGAAGCAAATGCAGATGTACATGGGTCTGTAGGCCTTAGTTATGGTTCATACAATACCAAAGGTGCCCAAGCAGAACTTTCCTATAAAGATGAGAAGTTTACTGCACAAGTGCTTGCTTCAACTCTTGACACAGATGGTTTTTCATCATTAGCACCACGTGATGCAGAGGATGATGCACATACAAATAAAAATATCAATGCCAAACTAGGCTATGTATTTAATGAAAATAATCAAATTAAATTTAACCTAAATCATATCAAAAGTGATACTGAGTATGATTTGGGCTTTGCAGATGATGACATCAGTCATATTGAAACAGGGCAAAGTAATGCTGCACTCTCTTATCTATATAAACGAGATAACTATAGTGCTACAGTGAACCTTAGTAAAGGTAAATATGAGAGTGAAAACACCGCTCCATTCAATACGATTAGTACTTTTAAAAGTGACATTGAAGAGTTTTCACTGATCAATGCCTTTGGCTACAGTCAAGGTAAAACCATTTTAGGATTTGACTATAAAAGTATAGAGGGAGACAGCCAGTTCCACTCTGCCTTTTTCGACAGTGTTGCAACGGTAGACTATACCAACAAATCTGTTTTTATCTCAAACCTATATAACATCAATGAAAAAACATTGTTAGAAACAAACCTAAGATATGATGACTTCAATACATTTGAGAACAAAACAACCTATAAGATAGGTCTTTCACATAAGCATGATTTCCTTGAAGGATTTAAAACCTCTGCAAACTATTATACTTCTTATGATGTACCAAGTATCTTCGAATTTGCAAATGCATCCTTTGGAAGCACGTTGAAACCTAGCTATACAAAAGGGTTTGATATCACAGCCAAATACAAAGAGTTACTCTCTCTTACCTACTTTAACAATACCGTAGAAGACGAAATCGTATTTAATAATGCTACTTTCTCTTATACAAACACACAGGGAGAAGAAAAATTTTCCGGTATTGAAGTAGAATCCAATTATCCACTCCCACTTGATGGACTACTCTTTTCTGTAAACTATACACATCTATTTAACATAGAAAGAGAAGATGGTACAAATCACATAAGACGTGCAAAAGACACACTTAATGCTTCATTAGACTACTACACATCAACGGATATGCATTTTGGTCTAGATGCACAATACATAGGAGACAGAGATGATGCATTCTTTGATAGTGTCACTTACCAGTCGGTACCAACGAGTACAGGAAACTACACCCTATGGAATCTAAACTTCAATATCAAGATCATGCAAGATACCGACCTAAGTATCAATGCCAGAAATATCTTCGACAAAGATTACCAGTCTGTAGCAGCTTATGCCTCCGAAGGCCGTTCTGTTTATGTAAAGATCAAATATAGTTTTTAGATCCATCATCGGGCGGACATAGGAGTCCGCCCCTACAGGTTATGGAATCAATAATGAATAATGTAGGGGAGCACCCCAGTGTGCTCCCACGGTTTCACACAAATATTTAACATACATAATACACATTCCATTCCCAGGCGGACACAGGGGTCAGAGGGAGGACATGGGAGTCCTCCCCTACGGATGGATTCATATAGATATTAGGATATAATCACCTATGTTAACAATTATCCCCTCATGGTTCATCCGGTACAAATTCTTCAACTCCCTCTTTTTGGGGTTGAGTGTTGGTGCTATCTTTACACTCTACGCTCCACTTGAACCCTCTATCTATTCATTGGGAGGCGTATTACTTGCCATCCTCATGTTAGTCGTTGCACGCTTCTATCATCATATCCTCAATGCAGACTGGTTCTTTAGAATTTCACTTTTTGTTGAGGCAGTACTACTTTTAGCGATGCTCTATTTCATCTATGCTTCATACTCTTATCAGACTGCTCTGTTGCTCTATATTGGTTACCAGGTTACTTTTGTTTTTGGAAGCTATCTTGTAAGAGCTGAGACACTCCTACTAAAAACCGATACTCTCTTAACCCAACTGGATACAGCTAAACAACTGGGCTACCTTTTAGGCATGGGTGTATCGTATATGATCTATAAACTTTTTGCACACTATGGTATAGATACACCTCAAGAGCAGGTCTATACACTACATTTTTTACTGATAGGGATTGAAGTTCTGGTGATCGTGTTGATCTTTAAAAGTTTTCGTAAAAAAATTTAACACCCATAATGAACATTCCATTCCCGGGCGGACACAGGGGTCCGCCCCTACGGGAAATATAATTCATAATTGATGTGTAGGGGAGCACCCCTGTGTGTTCCCGTGGTTTCATACACATATTTTAAATCCATAATGAACATTGGGTTTTAAGGTGGGCATTTGAAACCAAGGGCGGACATAGGAGTCCGCCCCTACCAATATAAATATATGACAATTTGACATATTTTTAATTCTCTATAACAAAAATGTATATACTCATACCATGAATAATCCTCAACGAAAATCATTACGATTAAAACACTATGACTATACACAAAATGGTTTCTATTTTATAACCATTTGTATTCAAAACAAAACATGCTTATTAGGAGAGATCATAGATAAAAATATGACTCTCAACAGGGCTGGTAAAATGATAGAGACACTATGGCATGAGATACCTCATTACTATGAAGGCTTTAAAGTCCATAAATTTGTTCTCATGCCAAATCATATACATGGAATTATTGAGATTGTATCGCAAGAATCCGAGGGAGGACATGGGAGTCCTCCCCTACACGAAGAACAATTATCTGTATCAGATCTTGTTCAACGATTTAAAACATTAACAACAAACAAATACATTCACGGTGTAAAACATCAGCATTGGATAAGATTTGATAAAAAATTATGGCAACGCAGTTATTATGAACATATCATCAGAGATGAAAAAAAATTAGAAGAGATACAAACCTATATCATTAACAACCCAATCAATTGGGATAAAGATTCATTATTCCAGTAAATAATATCAAATGTATATTGTTTACCGTAGGGGAGCACCCCTGTGTGTTCCCGTGGTTTCATACACATGTTTAACATACATAATGCACATTCCATTCCTGGGCGGACATGGGAGTCCGCCCCTACGGGTCATATTTAAAATCCAAATTTATCGTAGGGGAGCACCCCCGTGTGCTCCCGTGGTTTCACACACATGTTTAACATACATAATGCACATTCCATTCCTGGGCGGACATGGGAGTCCAAAGGGATGACACAGGGGTCATCCCCTACAAGTCTAACTCTATGATCGCATAGTCATCATCTTCTGTACTCTTCCCATAATGTCTTGCATCCCCCTCTACGTATACTCTTGTTCCCACTTTTGCCCAGGCAAACATCTCCTGTGCAAAGCCTTTTTTCAGTCGTATACAACCATGTGAAGCAGCTTTTTTTGGGACATACCCTAAATGCATAGCGATTCCTGTATTGGTAAGTCGTAGCATATAAGGCATTTGTGCCCCACCTTTGGGTTTAGGCCAAAGGTTTGATTTATGATGGCGCTTTTTTTGGAGTATGGTAAATTCACCTTCAGGGGTTTCCCTACCTGGTTTTCCAGAAGAGATACGCCCTTCAAACAGCACATACCCATCTTCAACAGCATAGGCTTTTTGTTCAGAGAGATTGACAAGAACGTATTGAGAAGCAAAAAGTGTATGGGTTCCCAGGATCATCAAAAAAAATAGAGTTATTTTTGTCATTTTCAATATCCTCGGTTTTCTAATATGGTTCAGGCGGACATTTAAATCCAAGGGCGAACACGGGGGTTCGCCCCTACAGGCATTTAACACATATAATGTATATTTCATTTCCCGGGCCGACACAGGGGTCGGCTCCTACAAGATTCAAATTCTATTGTAGGGGAGCACCCCCGTGTGTTCCCGTGGTTTCATATACATATTATAAATCCATCATTCACATTGGTTTTTGGGGTGAGATGTGAACCCAAGGGCGGACATGGGAGTCCGCCCCTACAAGTATTTGATACCCATTTTAACATCATAGGGGGCGCCACAGGTAATTAGATAAGCGTATCATTTAAAATGGTATTTTTTTCCCATACTTTTGCATAATTCTCACTCATAAATACATCATCCAAAAATTTTGTCTGCTTGATGTGGTGTACATCGGACCCTAAGAAATCTATCATTCCATTTTTAGAGAGTATTTCTGCTTTTTTCTTGGCATCTTTACCGTAATATCCACCTAAAGAATTCAAGTCAAGCTGAAAGAGTACACCAAGCTCTTTAAATCTGTTGTACTCTTTTATAGGATCTTGAATATAACGATAACGTTCGGGGTGTGCCATAAGCGGTATATAGCCTGCGGCTGAGATCTCAAAGATCATCTCTTCAAGCTGTAGAGGCTTCGAAACATAAGAAGTCTCAAAAAGAAGGTATTTGTTTCCTATAGTCATCACTTCTCCACCATGCAGATGATCATAAAACCCTTCATCTAAATAGTACTCTGCTGCAGCTTCTATTTCTAGCTTGATCCCCTCAAATTTTGCAGTTTCCTTTAACAGAAGCAACCCCTTTTTAATGATCTTAGGTGTATTGCGATAGACATCTATCATAATATGCGGTGTGGTTATCACTTTTTTGTACCCCAATGCCTCCATCGCTTTTAAAAGAGCAATACTCTCTTCTATACTCTGAGCACCGTCATCGATACCCGGTATGAAATGAGAATGAAGATCAACCTTTAGTACAGGACCTCTTGTTTTCTCTTTTTCTTTTTTAAAAAAAGGAAATATCATTTTGTGTCCTCATCATAATATCCGTAACCATACCCATAGCCGTAACCGTAGCCATCTGCAGACAATTTCACATCATTAAGCAAGATACTCAAACCATGTATCTCTTTCATAGCAGAGATATCTTTAATACTGCGTAAGAAACCTTTTTTAGAGTAACCTGCTCTCAGTACATAGATACTTGTATCGGCATAATGCATCAAGGTTCTTGCATCCGTCACCAAACCAACAGGAGGTGTATCAAGGATGATCACATCATACACCTCTCTAAGTTTATCCAATACCTTCTCCATCAGTTCACTTTGTATCAATTCACTCGGGTTTGGAGGTACAGGCCCTGACGTGATGATATCTAAATGATCATACTCTGTATGCTGGATGACATCTTTTAACCCTGTACGTCCAGCCAATAAAGTACTCATACCCTGTCTGTTTGGAAGTCCAAACTTTTGATGCAAGGTCGGTTTTCTCATATCTAGATTAAGTATAACCGTTTTCTTTCCTGACATACTTACGATCCCGCCTAAATTGGTACAGATCGTTGTTTTACCTTCTCCTCCGACAGTTGAAGTGACTGCGATGACATGGCCACTCTTTTTTCTTGCCATAAATTGTAAATTGGTACGAAGGTTTCTAAAAGATTCTGCCCAAGCAGATTTCGGAGACAAAAATACCTGAATTTTATCATCCTCCTCTTTCATATTCGGTATCAACCCAAGCATAGGTACATCTGTTACCTTAGTAATATCCTCTTCACCTTTGATACGATCATCAAGAAACTCTCTTAAAAAGGCAAGTGCGATCCCCAAGATCAACCCCAGGATCAACCCTACCAGTACGATCAATCTCTTCTTAGGCTTGATAGGAGCTTCAGGAAGAAGTGCCGCATCGATGATCCTGTTCTTGGAGACCGTAGAAGCTTTGATGATCGCTGTTTCCGATCGCTTTTCCAACAGATAAGAGTATATCTTCTCATTCACCACAAATTTACGCTGTAACTGTCCAAACATTCTTTCATCAGCAGGAAGTGTATTCAAAAGTTTCTGCTGCTTCGCAATAGATTTTGTAAGCAATAATTTTCGCTCTTTTATACTTTTTCTAAGATTTTTGAGCGTTGAGGTCATGACCTTTTTGAGCTGTGCTATCGTCTTTGTCAACTTGATCACTTCAATGTGCATCTTTGTATAATTTTCACGCAGGATCTTTTTTTGTATGATAGCAGTCTGAAGTTCTTTAACGATACCTGAGAGGGATGATTCTCTACTATCCATGGCATCAACTATACCAATCAATGTGATACTCTCAAGGTCCCTACCTGACTGCACCTGTGTATAGAGCGTATCTAACATCTCTTGCTGTATAGATATCTCTGCCAATTTAGTATCATAACCACTCATCTGTCTTATGATATGTTCAGCTTTAGCACTTAGATTGACTGTATTGGAAGTTTTTTTAAACTCTTCCAGTTTGATCGCAGATCCCTTAAGATTTTCAGTGATTAATTTCAATTGTTCATCAACAAAAGTAAGTGCACGTGTTGCTTCTTTTGTTTTTTTCTCTATGTTTTGCGCTATATAGGCTTCAGCCAAAGCATTAGAAAATTCCTGGGCACGCAAAGCGACATTATCTGAATAAGCGATCTCAAGCATAGTAGAATACTTTGATTTTTGACCTACACTTACGCCACCCTGAACAAAGCTTCCCATCTTTTCAGGATCCATGATCACAAAACGGTACTGTGCCTCTTTCGCTTCTTTGTTTTTTACAATGTTAAGATGAAACTGCTCTGTGACGATCTCTTTCCCGTAAGGGTGTATTTTATCATAAGACCAAACAATGCCATTCTCATCTTTTGTCTCTATCACAACCAAACGATAACTTTCTTCATCAATTGGGTAAAAGTCAAAAGAGATACCATACCCTTTATTCATCCCAACTTGAAACGGACTGTTTTTATAGAGTTCACGCTCTTTATATTTTATGGTCGTATAATATCTATGGGAAAAATTGACTTTTTTGAGTGCTTTTTCAGTGAGGAATCTTGACTTAATGATATCCATCTCGGTATCAGCATTCATACTCCCAGAATCCATAGCCATAGCAAGTATATCCTGACCACCACCAGAACCACGTTGATCCAAACCTACTTCAACAGTTACGGATGCTTTATAAACATTAGGTTGGAAATAAGCATAATAAGCACTGGCAAGAGTAGATAAAATAACAAGAAGAACTATCATGTACTTATAGCGGTATACCGTTCTAAAGACTTCTTTAATGTCTATTTCTTCTTCATCTATTTCCATGTTATTTGTATTCATTATTTCCCTTGAAAAATGGTTCTTTAAATTATTAGTTATTATAGCAAAAAAGTTTTAGCTATGATTTGAAAGAGGAGACCTATGTAAGTCACCTCTTTTGGGTACTTCTCGAAGAGAGAAGATTAAAATTTGTAATTTATACCTACAGTAAATGCATCTACATCTGCAGCATTTCCACCAGCATAAGCACCATCCATATCATTTGCAAGCCATGTATAATCAACAAAGAAAGAGACATTTTCCGTCATCATATAATTTACACCAAGACCCCATTGAAAACTGCTATCATCAACATCTACAATGCCCAGATCTTTTGAACCATCTAATGTAACGCCTCCATAACCAAGAAGTGCATAGAGAGAAAAATTTTCATTGACAGGGTATTGTGGTTTCACAAACAAACTCCAGCCATCCATCTCTATATGTTCATCATGTGTGAAAGAAGTAGTATATCTACCCTCCACCGCAATGTACGCATTAAAGTTATATCCTGCCAAGAAAGTAACGTTTCCAAGTCTGTCTTGCCTCTCAACAGAATTAAACCACTCGATAGAAAGATCTGAATCCCGTGTATTCACAGCTGCTATTCCAAGACCTGCATAAAATCCACTGAGTTCTTCAACCACAGGTACTGCAGCCACTGGTTCTACTATATCTCCACCAGCAAACACCAAATTACTCATCGCTGCAACTGCAGATACTGATAATACTATTTTCTTCATTGTTGTCCTTGATATAAGATAGGAAGAAGAGGTTTATGATGATCTCTTCTTAAGAAACTTCCCGGAGAGGGAAGATTAAAATAAGTAATTCACACCTAAAGTAATGGCATCTGCATCTACTTGTAGTGCACCATTCCAGTAGACACCATCCATATCAGCGGCAAGTGAAGTATAGTCAATAAAGATAGAGATATTTTCTGTCGCAAGATAATTCATACCAAGTCCCCATTGGAAGCTAGTTTCATCAACATCTACAGCAGAACCATTTATACCATCCATACTAACACCACCAAATCCGAGAAGTGCATAGACAGAAAAGTCTTCACTCACAGGATACTGCGGTTTTGCAAATAGACTCCATCCATCCATCTCAACCAAGTCTTCATCAGAGAATGTAGTCGTATATCTACCCTCAACTGCAATGTATTCATTGACATTATATCCTGCTGAAAATGTAACATTTCCAAGTCTATCCTGTCCAGCTGCTGCATCCAAAAAATCCATAGAGACAGAAGCATCTCTTGAGCTTACAGCACTCAATCCAAGTCCTGCATAAAACCCACTCAACTCTTCAGCCATAGGTATTGCAACTACCGGTTCTACAACTTCTGTGACCTCTTTTGTGCCTCCACCGGCAAACACCAAACTACTCATTGCTACAACTGCAGATATTGATAAAACTATTTTTCTCA
>JAUVCL010000168.1 GCA_030595845.1 Campylobacterota bacterium | reverse complement strand
ACCGTAGTCTCTTTTTCAAGATCGGTCAATGCAACCAATTGTATGAGTTTATATGCAGCTTCGAGATTGGCATCGGCTCCGTCACTGTAGTGGTTACCTGCGTGTGCAGCGATACCTTCGATGTCTATGAAAAATGTACCGACACCTTTACGTCCTACGACCACTTCATCATGCAGACCTGCAGCTTCAAAGACCATACAGTAGTCGTAGTCTTTTGCAAGTTTAGCTGAGAGGTGTTTAGAGTTATCACTTCCTGTCTCTTCGTCACTTACAAGAAGGAAGTCTATGTTATGTATGTCACCGTACTTTTCAAAAGCAGATCTTAGTGCCTGAAGTGCCACATAGTTACCACCTTTCATGTCGCATACACCTGGACCGTAGATCCATTCTTCATCTTCAGTAAAATTTTCAAAGGTATCAGGAGGGAATACTGTATCGAGATGTCCTAGCAAAAGTAGTTTTTTACCTTCTTTATGAGTAGAGATGAAGTGAAGATGGTCACCTATCTCTTCTCTTGGGTAACGGGAAAGTTTAAAATTTAAAGCTTGCAGCCAGTAAGAAAATATCTCGCCATTCTTGTCTACACCTTCTTTATTTTTAGTCCAAGAATTGATTTCAATAATTTGTTTAAGTTCATCAAAATTTATATTGTTCATTTATACTCCGTTATATAGGGAACCTAAAGTAATACTTTTGTTACTTTCCCTGAAGATATTTTAGTTAATTATTGTAAAATACTACATTAATTAAAATCAGGAATATACGATAAAAATTATCTCATTTATGATAATAATTGTATAGAAACCTATATGATAAAGGAATAGTATGTCTAGAAAAATTGGTATGTGGATGTATACAAATGGCGGCGGTGATAAAATCCAAAAAAATATCAAAAAAAAGCTAAGAGAACGTGATATTAAAGCGATTACAGGATTTAACCCAAGACATACGATTGCAGAAAATGGTGAACTTTACAATGGAAAGATCAAGGCTTCCCAACTTGATCTTATGTTTTCATATAATGCTGGAGAGCAGACGCAGTATCAAGTCTATCTGTATAAAGCACTTAACAGTATTATGCCGATAATAAATTCCTATGAAGCATTTGCTTTGACGGAAGATAAGTTTCAAACCTCTTTTACGTTGCAAAATCATGGTATTGCCACACCGGATTTTGAACTTTGTCATAGAGACGATACTAAACACCTTAAAAGTATATTGAAAAAATGGGACAAAATGGTTTATAAGCCAACAGACGGATGGGGTGGTGCTGGGCTTACAAAGATAGAAAGTGAAGCAACCCTTGATATGTTGATGCCATTTTTAAATCAAATGGATCTTAGGTTTTTCTATGTTGAAAAGTTTATTAAGTATGATAATACAGACTTTAGGATCGATATCGTTGATGGAGAGTTTGTAAGTTGTTATGGGCGAAAAGCATCCAAGACAGACTGGCGTACCAATATTACTTCAGGTGGCTCGATATTTTTAAGAGAGCCAAATGACGAACTTATAGCCATAGCAAAGAAGGCATCCAAGGTCTGTGGTACAGACATTGCGGGAGTAGACATCATTTATGACATGGAAAAAGAAGAATATGTGGTACTTGAGGTGAATGGCATACCTGCATTTGCGACACCAGAACAAGAGAAGATGGGACTGAACTTTAACAAGAAGAAGATCGACTTAATCGTAGATATGATAGATAGAAAAACAAAAAAATAGGAAAAAATATGGGCAAAAATAAAAAACAAGATAAATTACCAAAAATAGGAATGCTTTACCTCGATTATGTATTGAGATTTTTTGACAAGTCAAACTTTAAAGGCTGGCCGGACAAGATAGAGACGGTAACATACCACTGGAAGAACGATAAAAACCGTTTTATTAGAGAAGTAAAACGTAAGAAGATAGACATCCTTATAGGGAATATTCCTGCTACGGCATATGAGACATTTAGAGAAATCGCAAGAGAACTTCCAAATGTACAGTTCATACCATCAATGGATACACAGTTCTCTAACAAGTCTAAAGAGAATGTAACCCGTTTTGCATGGAAGTATGATATACCTATCCCCAAAACATATATCTATTATGATAAAGACAAAGCAGATAACTTTATAGAAGACACAGAATACCCTAAGATCATCAAAAAATCTTACGGACCATCTAACTATGGTGGATACTTTGTACATAAGGTAGACTCTAAACAAGAGGCTAGAAACCTTTTAGCACAAAAAAAGTATTCTCCTGCATACTTGCAGGACTTCGTACCTATGGAAGCAGATGTAAGAGTCATGCTTATAGGGCACAAGCCAGTATGTGCATTCTGGAGACGTGCTCCTGAGGGTGAGTGGTTGACGAATACATCTCAAGGTGGAAGCATGGACTATATGGATGTCCCTAAAGAACTTCTTGACCTTGCAGTAAGCGTTTCAAAAGCTGCCAATGCTGAATACTGGGCATGTGATGTCGCAGTAGGTGAAGATGGAAAATTCCGTATATTGGAATGTGCGACTGCATTTGCGGCTTTTCCTTACATCCGAGACTGGATAGGTCAGTACCTCATGTGGAAATTCTCTAATGGTAGATTTACCAAGCCGAACATTCCACTTTATAACTGGGAAGAACTTGGTAAGATGGATGCTTCTGTTCTTAGAACCCTTCGTTACATTACCTTTGGGCATTATACGCCAAGCTATGATGGTGCGTATTTCTTAGATAAAAAAGTAAGAAAAACAGATAAGGGTGATCTTTATTTACACGAGTTGGATGCCCAGTATCCTATCTTGCTTACCAATGACAGAATAGAAGAAGAGTGGCCAAGTGAAAAATGGAATTTTCAGGACAATTATGGGAAAAGGGTGAGAAAAGTACATGCCAAGTCCAACCCTCATGCGAGTATCTTAGAGGATGTTGTAGTCTCTTCTGATGAGAGTGAAGAGTCTGCGACCGTAGTACCTGTAGTACCGATGGTAAGTAAAAAGAAGATGAAGAAGATTTTAACTTCCGTAGAGGGTATAGGTAAAAAGAAATCGGAAAAGATTCTAGATAAATTGGGTGTTGAGGGTTTGGTTAAGATGCTTGAAGCAGCACCTGAAAAACTTAAAAAAGAATTTTCATGGATTAAGAAAAAGTTGCTTGCGAAGATCGATGAGCAGTGGAAAGCATTTAAAAACAAATAGAGATATAGAAAATAAGCTATAATTCCAATAAAATATTAAAGATAATAAATGAAAAACCAATATATGTCTTATGATGAAAGTTTAGCTTTTCTTTATAAGATGGAAAAAACATATCCTGATCTTATCAAAATAGAAAAGATAGGTACTACGTATGAAGAGCGGGATATTGTTCTTGCCAAGATATCTAAAAATGTTGAGGCAGCAGATGAAAAACCTGCGATGCTTTTTACAGGAAGCATTCATGCACGTGAATGGATAGGGCATGAACTGGCACTCAAATTCATCTCCTATTTGGCAGAAAATCAAAATATTGATCCTGAACTTGAAAAATCTTTGACCCAGTCAACCCTGTATATGGTACCCTGTCTGAACCCTGATGGGTATGAGTATTCACGTAAACACTTCTCTTTTTGGCGAAAGAACAGACGGTTAAACCATGACGGTACCTATGGGGTGGATCTAAATAGGAACTTTTCCATAGGCTTTGTCAAGCAGTCTAGTCCTTCTTCAAATGTTTATGGTGGGGAAGAGCCTTTTTCAGAAGCGGAAACTTCTGCGATCAAAGGTTTTGTAGATACCCATGAGAACATCACCATCGCTTTTGACTACCACTCTCAGGGTAACGTTTTTTTCCCTGCACATAAGTTTATGCATGAAGCAGAAGTAAATGGTACAGATATGAATGTACTGTGTGCCAATATGAATGCTGAATTCTCTAAAGTGACGGGTAGAAGATACGGTATTCACAGAGGGAAGCCACCTGCGGGACTTATATCCGGTTCGGGTCGTGAGTATTATTATTCTAAAGGTATCATCGCTATCGTGGCTGAAGTTGGAACTAAAAACATTCCTGATTATATGAAGAGTATGTCTGGTAGTATTAATGAAAATATTCCTGCACTTAAAATGGCTTTTGGAGAGGTGATCAACTATTCATCTGCTGCGCCAAACAGAGTAGATGACTTTACCATAGAATCCAGAGATGCTACCTCTGTTACTTTGGTGTGGAAGT
>JAUVCL010000217.1 GCA_030595845.1 Campylobacterota bacterium | reverse complement strand
TACTGCAATGATTACCACAGCCACAAGAAAAACAAAAAGATAAGGGGCATAAGCCTTTAATTCTTCCCAGAATCCCATTTGCATTTTATCAAGTAATTTTCGGGCAAAACTCCATGCAATGAAGAAGATGAAGCCCACTTTGAAAAATTCAACGGGAGCAATGGACATCGGACCTACACGTATCCATCTTTTAGCTCCCCCTACCGCATTGACTAAAGAAGAAGGCAAAAATTGCATCACGATCATTAAAATGAAAAAAGAGACAAACAGCAACAACCCTATCCGGTGAAACCACGTGTCTGGCTCTAATTTACTCAAAATGATCATACTAATAAACCCAATAAAAATAGCCATACTCTGTCTTATGAAAAAATGAAAATCTCCATAATTAAAATGCAGTACAGTATAGGTTGAGAGTGAATAACTCATCACTAATGAAAGTGTTAAAAGTATCATGACACCAGCCAAAAGGGGTTTGTCTATCATCTTGCATTCTCTTTTATTAAATTATTCAGTGTGTTCTACCCATATTCATTAGTATTTTATCAGATTTAATAGATAACTTTGTTAAAATTACAAACTATAAGAGGGGAAAATGGATAAAGGAATACAAAACAAAGCAATACATCAAAGAAAAAATAAAATTTCTTTCCTTTTTATCCTTCTCGTCGTTGCTATGGGTATTTTTTTATCTTCTGTACTTAAGACCATTGCTTCAGACCGACGTATTCCCAGTCATCATTCAACCATCTATGACCGTTCCTTCCGAGGATCGATCATCTCTCAAGATGGTTATACCCTCAGCTCTTCACAAAAAACCTATCAGGCTGTTATACGTGGAGCAAGTATAGAACCTGATAAAAAAGCCCTTTTTGTCAAACTTTTTTCTATCTACAGTAATATTCCTGAAGCAAAACTTCTCAAAAAGTTTAAAAATCGTAAAGGCAAAGAGATACAGGGTAATATCATCCTCTCTAAAACCATTAATTCACGCTCGGCAATGCAGCTCAAGGCACTCTCTTACAAACTAAGAAAACTCGATGTCTTTCGCTCCATCAAAACACGCAAGGGCATACAAGTAGTGTATGGACTGGATATCATTGAGAATGGTGAGAGTAGACGTTTTCCGCTGCATGATGTCTTAAGTCCTATATTGGGGTATGTAGGTAAAAAAAGTGATGGTACTTACACCCGTCCTTCTGGTAAAAAAGGTCTTGAACGTGCTTACGATAAACACATCACCTCCAAGAAAAATGGGTATTTCAGAGGTAAACGTGATGTAGTGGGTGCCGTGATCCATGATAAGAACAGTATCAACATAGAACGTGTGGATGGACTGGATCTGCATCTTAATATTCCCCTTGCCCTGCAAAGACGTGTTGAACTCATGGTAGACCAAATGAAACTCAGCATTGATGCAGATGAGATCATAGTTGGTGTGATGGAAAGTAAGACGGGAAAAGTGTTAAGTCTCGCAACTTCAAATCGTTATGACCCTTCACACATTAGACAAAAAGACATCGCCGCGCTCGTTCCAAAATTTACCGAGTATCCTTATGAGGCCGGTTCAGTACTGAAACCTCTTACTGTTGCCATTGCCCTTGATAAAAAAAGAATCACCCCTAATACATGGTTTAAAACCGGTTATAAAAGGTTTGACATCACAGGAGGTCAAAGTGTAAGCGATGATGATTATTTTGAATCGATTCCTGTGACTGAGATTATTATTCACTCTTCAAATATCGGTACTTCTCAGATCTCGTGGAGACTCACAGGGGCAGAATTTAGAGAGGGATTACTTAAGTTTGGTATAGCTAAAAAAACAGGGATCGACCTCTCTCGTGACTTACCTGGTTCACTAAAATCAGTCAAAGTACTTAACCATAAAATGCATAGAGCCAACTCTTCCTTTGGCTATGGAATGATGGTTACACATACTCAATTACTCAAAGCATACTCTGCCTTTAACAACGACGGTATAGCAGTCACTCCCCGTATCGTGGACTATCTTCAGGATGCCAAAGGAAACCACTATACACTTGAACCTAACATAGGTGATATGAAAGCAGTGAGTAAAAAGTCTGCCAACCAAATACATGATATCCTTTTAGAAGTAGTCAAACGCGGTACAGGGGTCAAAGCACAATACCCTGGTCTGGAAGTAGGCGGGAAAACAGGAACAGCACACATCGCAAAAAATGGTCGATATGTAAGAGAGTATCACAGTAGTTTTTACGGTTTTGCCAATGACAAAGAGGGACACAAATATACCATTGGTGTTTTAGTCATACGCGCAAAAAAATACCGTCATTATTTTGCTTCTAAATCTGCGGTACCTACATTTAAAAGGACCATGGACATACTCGTAGAGCTTGATTATCTTAAACCTGAGAATGGT
>JAUVCL010000164.1 GCA_030595845.1 Campylobacterota bacterium | reverse complement strand
TTTTAAAAGCGAAGAAGAATATCAGCCTTTATTGGTTAAGATTTAGATTGAAAATAATCGTGAAAAAAGCTTTTCTTTCAGCTTTTTTTAACACGGAATCTACGGTTAAGACAATAATTTTTTCACCATAACATTAATACGTCCACCATTTGCGCGTGAACCAATGGCTGCTTTTGCTCCACCCATTACTTTACCCATATCTTTCATACTTTCGGCACCTACTGAAGTGATAACTTCTTTGATTGTAGCTTCTAATTCACTGTCGTCCATTGGTTCAGGCAGATAAACTTTTACGATGGCTATTTCGACATCTTCTTTTTCTACAAGATCATTACGTCCTGCATCTGCGAACTGTACTTTTGCATCTTCTCTTTGCTTGAGATATTTCATCAAAATCGTTTCAAGATCTGCATCGGTTACATCTCTGCGTTCATCTACTTCTATCTGTTTTACTGCTGCTTGTATGTTTCTAAGTGTGTCTCTTTTTACTGTTTCTTTTGCGCGCATTGCATCTTTTATGTCACTTTTAATTTGTGCATTTAAACTCATGTAGTTCACTCCATATATTTTTATGTGATTATACTATAATCCTTTTATGATTATAACTATAGAAGATAAACAATTTGACACAAAAGAGATCACACAGCTCTACCCTGCTGCAGTCGTTAAAACAGGACATGAAGACGAAACAACACAGGTGAGTCTTGAATGGATAGAAGTAGAGGCTAAAGGTAAAGTTGAATTAGTGGGGTATGGACTTTTTGTACACCTTGGTGAAGAGGTAAGACATACGTTTATGTTTGACACAAAAGAAGAGATGGATGCAGCAGCAGGGCGAATTGCTGCACAGCTTCAATCTTAATTTATTGTTACGCTTCTTTAAAATCTAATGAAGCAGAGTTGATACAATAACGTTTATGTGTAGGTGCGGGTCCATCAGGGAATACATGCCCCAAGTGTGAACCACATGCGCCACAACGTACTTCAACACGTCTCATACCCAGTGTATCATCTACGATCTCTTCTATGTCTTCTTCCTTGATAGGCTGAAAATAACTTGGCCATCCTGTACCTGAATCAAATTTTGCTTCTGAGGTAAAAAGAGGTGTTTTGCAGCATTTACACAGATAAGTACCTTTTTCCTTATTGTTGTGAAACTCATTTTGGAAAGGGGCTTCTGTACCGTGATTTAAGCAGACATTGTATTCTTGTGGCGTTAATTCTTTTTGTAGTTTATCTTTATCTAATTCTATTCTATAAGCCATCATAATCCTTTAGTCATTTTTCACCATCATAGCAGTTTTTCTTTGTATTTAAGTTAGATTGTTCTATTATGTCATATTATCATTTGGAGAATTTATGACTACATTTCAACTTTTATTACTCATCATAGCCGGAGGCGTGTTTTACCTCTTTTTTAAACAATTGTTTTCAGGAAACCATCCTAAAAGAGGTGTAGACTTTGAAGCAAAAGTAGCGGATGAACAGTTAGGCGGTATTAATCGTCCCGATAAAACATTCTCAACACCAACAGTAGAGCCTACACGTATGGAACAACTACTTACAATGGCAGATGTGGCAGTTCAGAAAAATGATATGGAAGAAGCTAAAAAAGCATTGCAAAGTGCACGTATTGTTGATGAAAACAACATAGATGTACTTCAAAGAAGCGGTTATGTTGCTATGCAGACCAATGACTATGAAGAAGCAAAAGAGTATTATGAAAAGATCATCTCTTTAGATGCCAGCGATGATATGGCTCATGTGTCACTTGCAAATGCCTTTCATAAACTTGGTGATGAGGCTGGATCAGAAAAACATCATGAAGAAGCCATCAAAATTGACTCTGACTATGCACCACATCATTTCAATTATGCAAATACTTTATATGACCTGGGACGTAAAGATGAGGCACTTGTAGGTTACGCAAAAGCCTATGAACTTGATAATACGCTTGATGAAGCCAAAGAGATGATAGACAAATTAGGAAGTAAATAATGGCTAATGGATGTTTTGTAACAGAACAAGCAACAGCAGAGATACTTTTGAGAGTAACAAATGTATGTGCAGAGTGTTATGATGATATTACTGAGGGTGATACCATCCATTATGATATGCAGAATTACCGTTATTTATGTACCGATTGTCAAGAGAGACTATGTGCTCAGATGAATGAGAATTGTGAAGTTGTTGAGGATGAGAGTCCGGGACTTTTCTGCTAAAATTCATCTTGCGTAGGCTTACAGTTTACGTAAAATCTTCATTAAATCTTCATTTAAATTTTAAAACTTTTTTACTTAATTATATTCTTCGTTGTATCTCTTCTGTTCCTTTTTTTATTTGTTGATGCAACAAATAAAGAAACGAACCCAAAAAAACCACCGTCCCGGTATACATAAAATAAAAATGCAAATTGCTGGCGACCTAATAGGTTTTTGTAGTTATATTATCTGCAAGGAGTGAAGTATTTCCGTAATAATCTTTTAATGCTTTACTATATATTTTATTGCGTTTATGTAACTTAGATTATTTAATTTTATGCCTTTGTAGGCTATGTCAAATGCTGTGCCGTGGTCTACAGATGTTCTTAGTATGGGTAGGTTTAGTGATACATTTATGCCTTCATCAAAGTAGAGTGCTTTGAGTGGAGCTAAGCCCTGATCATGGTACATGGCTATGTAATGTTTGTAGTTCTCTCTTACTTTAGGCGTAAAGGCAACATCGGGTACGAGGGGTGAAGAGTATATCTCTTTGCCTAGTTGTGCATGTGCATTGTTTATAGCTTTTTGTATGATTGTCTCTTCATCTCCAAGTACACCATCATCTCCTGCGTGAGGATTGAGTCCTAGAACACCTACTTGTTGTGTTGGCTTGGCTGTGTGGTAAAAGTCTATGAGGAAACGTGTTAGGTTTTTTTCGTTCACACTTTGTGCTACTTTTTTAAGCGGGATATGTTCTGTATAGAGGGCAACATACATTTTGGAACACCCTAACATCATAATCGCCTCCGCATTGAAAAAATCACGTAAAGCATCAGTATGACCTTTATAGGACACACCAGAGAGTTCCCAAGCTTTTTTATGGATGGGTAGGGTACAGATAGCATCGACTTCTTTGGCTTTGGCAAGATCTACAGCTTTTGTAAAAGAAGCATAGGCATAGGCTCCACTTTCTTTGCTGACTTTCCCTGCTTCTATCTCAAAACATGGGGCTATGTTTTCTAATGTTTTAAAGTCACTAGGGATGCTGAGATTTAATTTCTTAGCCGCCTGTTCTAACATCGTTTGATCTATGCAGTAAAGAGGTTCTACTTCTTTTGAAATGGCAGTATGGTTTTCAATAGCAAGTTGTATACCTATACCATTAAGGTCACCGATACTTATGGCTATTTTTTTCATTTAAATTCCTGTAGGGTGCGTTTGCTAACGCACCTTTATGTTAGCCCTTACGGCAATATTTCTATATTTATGCAAGTTTTGATTATGTGGTGCGTTGGCAAACGCACCCTACGCATTATCTAATTAACTTTGTTTTCATCTCTATAATCGCTTGTTCAAGACCGGTATAAACAGAACGTGCAATGATGCTTTGACCAATATTGAGTTCTTCTATGTCTTCTATTTTAACGATCTCTTTTACATTTTGCATATTTAAACCATGCCCGGCGGCTACACGTAAGTTAAGTTTTTTTGCTTCAGAGGCAAGGAGACGTAAGTTTGTGAGTTCATCATTTAACATTTGTTGGAGGACTTTACGTGGGAGATCGAGTTCTCTTATACTGTGGTGTGTTTTGGAGAGATTGCTGTAGAGCATGGCATAAATATTGGCATACTTACCCGTGTGAAACTCTATCCACTCTACCTCTAATTCCAAAGAATCCTGAATTGCTTCAATCGTAGGATCAATGAACAGTGAAACTTCTATCTCTTCATTTTGCAGTCTTTGAATAGCCTCTGTAAGTTTAGGTTGTTCTCCTGTTACGGCTAAACCACCTTCCGTCGTCACTTCTTCTCTTTTTTCTGGAACCAGGGTGACACGATGCGGTCTAAGATCGCAGGCGATGTCTATCATCTCGGCTGAGATAGCACACTCAAGATTGACGGGGAGTGAAGAGAGTTCTATAATATGCTTTGCATCACTATCTTGCATATGACGTCTGTCTTCACGGAGGTGTATGGTTATTTGGTCAGCTCCGGCACGCTTACAAATCCCTAATGCATCCAAAGGGTCTGGGTCTGCTACTTTTCGTGCTTCTCTGAGTACTGCAATGTGGTCTATGTTTACA
>JAUVCL010000014.1 GCA_030595845.1 Campylobacterota bacterium | reverse complement strand
AAGTATGTCAGCCAACGCTTACATGAAACTATGAAAGAAGGGTTTAACATCACTGAAACGAGTAGAAATGGTGTCGACGGGATAACATTAAAAAGTGCAAAGCATGAACTCTTTTTTGGGAAAATGGGAGAAAGCAGTATCCTTAATAAACTCGTAAACTAGATCTATAAATTTTTTGTAAACTTTCTCTTTTAGTAAATCATTTCGTTTGAGTTTGCTTTAGGTTTGGTTGAACAGGTTTTGTGTAGAGCAGGAGCATACTAATAGTATGTGACTAAACGAAGCAAAGCCTGTTCGAGTGAAGATGAAGTAAAATCAAACGAAACTAGGTGCATCGTTGGCGAAGAGGATTAGGTCACCAACCCTAGTCTCTTCTACAAGCATCGCTTCCATCTCACCTTTTGTACCCAATTTAACCAACTTGTCTGCTTCAACATGATCTTTAAAGATTCCATAATTCAGATCACCCGTCACCACTACCACATCAAAGACTTCATTGGCTCGTTGTGCCACTTGAATATTCAATGCATCATCTACCTCAACAAGCCCCGGAGTAATGACCACTTTACGTCCTTCATACGTTGATGCCAGCTCAAATGAAGCCATCATACCATCTATGTTTCCGTTAAATGAATCATCAAGTATAACCTTGCCTCCCGCATCAATACGTTGCAGTCTATGATCCACTGCTTTGAGTGTAGAAAGTCCTTCTTGTATCTGTTCGTCACTTAGTCCCAACTCTTTGGCCACAAGTACGGCAGCAGCTAAATTCATGGCATTAAATGCGCCTAAAATGCTCGCAGAGTAATGTACATCTAAAAGTGTAAAACTTGTACTCTCAAGTGTAGCCTTTACATCATTTATAATGTACTCAGGCGCTGCTACATTGGTGCGTATATCCAAGTTTGCTTTTTCACCAAAGGTATGGACATTTGATTCGGGTTTCACCATCGCACTTTCATGTATCCATGCGGTTTTAAGTCTCTCCGTTTGGAGTATCTCCATTTTAGTATTACGAATGTTTTCCATCGTTCTAAAGTACTCAATATGTGCAGGCCCTATCTTGCCCACTACCACATAATGAGGATTAACAAAGGTCGTGATCTCTGCGATGTCACCCTCACCTCTTGCACCCATTTCAACGACATAGACTTCTGTATCCGCAGGTAAGTCATCATTGACATCTTTCATAACACCGCCAAGTGTGTTGACCGAACGTGGCGTTGCATAGGTTTTGTACTTGGCTTTAAGTAAGTGCTCCACATAGTTTTTGATACTTGTCTTACCGTAACTTGCAGTAATACCCACTACCGTAAGATCTGTCATTGCTTCTATCTTCTTTTGTGCTTTGACTTTAAAGCCGTTAAAAAGCATCTTCTCAATGAACATTGAAATGAAATAAGCCAGGAAAAGTGGTAAAACCACAGCAAAATGTTTAAAGGCTACAGCGATGAAAATAGCCACGAGGATCATAGCCATAAAGAAGCGTTTCACCCTTCCTGTAAATACCAAAGGTTTATCGAGTCCTTTGTACCATTGGAACAAGAGTCCCAAGTACGCAATGACCACAACAAAACCATACTCACTCATACCATCCACAAAGGCATAAAGGGAAAATGGCAATAAGAAGTAGACAAAATGCCACCATGTCTTTGTATGGTGGAAAAGTACACGGTTCAATTTGTAACTGTACCACTGTAAATTCGTGATAAAATAATAACCTATAGCCAAAATAAATAGTGTGTAAAATAGTGAGTTTACTAAAATCATTTCGTTAGTTCCTTGCATTGTTCTGTAATTGTTTGAGCGATAAAGTCTTTATGTGCCAAAAAGAAAAAGTGATCTCCATCCAAAGGATAAAATGCGCTATTTTCTATAAGTCCTGCTATCTTCTCACCTGTATAAAGTGGTGTAGCAGTGTCTTCTTTTCCCCAAAAACACAGTGCCCTGCTTTTAGATCTTGAAAATGAAGCTTCAAAATCCTCATCTACCACATTTTTAAAGGTCTCATACATTTCGTGACTCATACCCTGTGCATCAGGTGCCACAAAGAGTTCACGTATTTTCTTCATACCCAAAGGTTTAAGCAGCTTAAATGTTGCTATCTTCACTTTGACCGACCAGGGTTTAACTGTCACTATACCTGCAGATGAAAGAAGTACCAAACAAGGTGTATTCAAGAGTGTAGAGACTTTCCCACCAAAAGAATGTCCCATTGCTATGCTTACACTGACACTTAATTCATCTAGAAATAGTTGTATGATATTTGCATAGTCTACAGTAGTCAGTATCATCTCATTGCTACTCTTACCAAAGCCCGGCATATCTAAGTAGATATGTTTAAAATCAGGCAAAGTATTAGCAAATGCCTGCTTCATGATCTCCTTATTACTTCCCCAACCATGCAATACTAGGAGTACTCTATCTTGTGTTGGGTTTACTAACTCATAAGAGAGTTGAAATGTGTTGTTTTTATAATATATCTCTTTAGATGCCATAGTTCACCGTTTATTTTAAATTGAATTATTTTAACATAAAGCTACTATTCCTTGGCTTCGTAAGTAAATCCGAATATGCCTTCCATAAAAGAGTTAAAAGAGAGAGATACGCTTGAGAGTTAGAAAATAAAATATGGAGAGGTCAGACTACAGAACTATTGCTCTGTAATCTGGAAGGAAATACTTATTGTGCACCGTATTCAACAGAATCGATCTGTTCTACAAACTGCTCAATATAGAAAGTAACAAGGTTTGCTATATCTTCTGGTGTTTTCTTTAAATAGTTCTTTTTAATAGGTATATTTTGTTCCATTGTATGCGTCCCATTAGACATATATTTCAGGTGAATATATGGATCACCCGAAACATTTGCATTGTCTGCTGTCATCGCAACATCAGGAATACAGTAACTTAGTTCAATATCAGGATTTGATACGGCATGATCAACAAGATCAACAACGTCTTCGAATTTTTCTATGAGTTCATTTTGCATTTTATTTCTCCTCTTTATAACTGGTATTTACTAGTCTATACATTATCTGTATAAACACATACACTCTTTATGAGCCTAAATAAAACTGCTCACAGAGATAATTTAACCCATCTCTACAGAATCTATCTCACCTTTAAACTCTTCAATCGAAAAAGTAACTTGGTTAGCTACCTCTTCAGCTGTATTTAGGAGGGCTGTTCTTCCTAAACGAATTTTTCTTGTAGGTTGCGTATATTCATTGACAACATACTTCACTAAAATATAAGGATCACCATCTGTATCACATGTTTCTGCTGTTGTTGCTACTTCAGGGATACAATACTCAACATCAATATCAGGGTCTACCATCACCTTATTTACAAGTGCTACAATTTCTTCTAATTTTTGTTTAGTTTCTTTTTCCATTACAATTTCTCCTAAAATAATATAGCTGACCACTTTCAATGATCAGCTTGAAGTATGATTATGATAATACCTAGATAGGCATCTCAATCACATCTTCTTAACTACATTGTATCAAAAAAACTTAAATAATGGTACAAAAGGTGAAAGAGTCAAGGTATATGTATATAAGTGCTATAACGGTGTATCAATTTGGCATAAAACATACCACTATGGAATTATTCATAAGTAACTATGATAACTATTATTCATATATACTATATCTTTTATCCTCTACTTTTATATGAGGCGGTGATTTCTCTGCTTCAAAATAATCATACCCCTCTTTGAGATTGACCCAAAAGTCATACCATTCATTCTCTGAAAATAATGCCATCATCTCTTCTGTCATACGGAAAGGATAGGCATGAACCTGTACATACTTTTGGCCTTTTTGCAAGGCACTTTCTACCAAGGCATAGATCTCTTCTATCTTATCATTTGTCATGGCATAACATCCATCAGAAACACAGTTCCCGTGTACCATCAAAAATGAGCCTGTACGATCATGTGCACGGTCATATTGGTTTGGATAACCTAAATTAAAAGAGAGATGAAACTTACTGTTGGGATTAAGCTGATGTTTTTTCACTTTGTAAAACCCTTCAGGAGCCTGCCTGTCACCCTCTTTAAGCTTGGGGCCAAGTGCTCCAGAGTAGGCACAGATGACATAGTCTTTTAAATGCTGATACTCTGTACCCGTGCGTATCCACACTTCCAGGAGTGACTCCTCTTTAAAAATACGTATAAAAACAGGGTCCCCTACTTTGGCTGAAAGTTCTGCTAAGCCCTCATCAAGTGTTCTGCTTAAAAATGGATTTTCTATGACATACTCCTCTGTACTTAGTTCTGCTCCCATACGTATCAGGTCTTCCAAGGTTATTGTAGCATTTAAATCCAGGGAGGGTAGAAGAAAGGTATCGGAAGTGGCATTCTCTTCTATAGGAAGAGGTGTATGTTTTTTTAATTTTTGGGGAGGGTTGAGATGAAGAAGTATGAGCGAACTGATAAGAAGAATCATGACAAGGATATCAGCCAGTATCAGCCAAGCCCTTGTCATAGTTGACATAAATTAGAAGTTCAACTTTTGTGTTTTATCGTATCCATAAATATCATTAAATACCAATACCTCATTACAATCATCTACATAGGCAGTTAAATATGATGTATGCACCGGCAATCTTTTCGTAATTTTGACATAATGTGTTTTTAATGAGTCATATTTCTTTTTAATGTCTGCTTCACTTGTAGCAGTATAGTGTTTCGAGACATAATCCAACATGGCCATTGGATCTGAAAGTCGAACACAGCCATGGCTGTAAGCACGTACTTTACGTTTAAAGAGATACTTTGACTGTGTATCATGCATATAGACTGAGTGCTGATTTGGGAAAATGAACTTCACACGTCCCAAACCATTTTTCTTGGAAGGTACTTCGATAAACTTAAACGGTACATACCCTTTTCCTCCAACATAAGCTTTTAAGTCAACAGAAGCAGGGGTTAACTTTTTTGAATTAAGATCATATGTTTTGCGCATAACCATACGACTTTCTGTCAAATAATTCGGGTTTTTCAACAAATCAGGAATGACTTCATTTCTAGCAATACTGTCAGGCACAGACCATTGTGGATTAAGTGTTATGTATGAAAGATCTTCAGAAAATATAGGTGTTTTCTGTTTTTTCTTACCCACTACAACCCTCATTTTAACAGATGTTTTGTCCTCTTCGATAAGACGAACCATAAAGTCTGGTATATTAACTAAAGCATATGTTTTTCCCTAACCCGGCTTCATTAATTTTGTTCTTTCTATGTTGAGACGTATTTTATGAAGTGTACTTTCTTGCGTTTCGGGAATCTTCTTCAAACGATGATATGATTTTGTAAGGCAGCTAAACTGATGATATTCAGGGATATAAGGTTTAAGTATTTGCTCTATACTCTGCCCTGCTTTTAGCTTCATCTTAATGTCTGATTCAGTGACTTTTTGAGGGTAAGTACCATAACTCTTTACCGTCTTATTCCCTATCTTATGTGTTTGGGATGCATTGACAATACATCCATTTGCAAGATTTTTCGTATAGGCCACAAGCAATTTTGACATCAACTGAGAATTTTCACTCTCTTTAACCTGCCTATAAAGTGCTTGTTGGTTACAAATAGACATATATTTATCTGTTTCCAATATCTATAAAAATTCATCTTTTTGTGATGATCTCCAACCTTCTGAGTCTTGCATCCCCACACAACCACTCAATACCATAGCCGAAACTACAGCCAATACTATTTTAATTTTCACGTTTTCCCCCTATTATTAAAATTTTGACTCAATTTTCATTATTGATTGACGAAACATAGTTTTGTATATTTTTAGAACAACTGTGGGCACTTGAAAATGCCCATTGAAAATTATAGCCTCCCAGTCTTCCTGTTACATCCAAGACTTCCCCTATAAAATAAAGTCCCTCTTCTTTTTGACTCATCATCGTACCACTTTCTACTTCCGAAGTGTCTACTCCACCTTTGGTAACTTCTGCTTTTGAGTAACCAAAGGTTCCCGCTGGTGCAAGCGTATAGTGACTTAAGTTCTGAAGGTTTTCAAGCTCTTGCTTAGAGAGTTGATGATACGGTTTGTCTTCTAGGCGTAATTGTATCAAAAATGCCTTGGTAACGCGCTTTGGCATAGGTAAAAGTGACGATATTAGCTTTTTACTGCCTTGTATACTTTTCCAGGAGAAGTTTGGCAAAAAATCTATAGTGATCTTCCCTTTCTCCCAGTAAAGAGACGCATCAAGTACCGCGGGTCCGCTCATACCCTTATGTGCAAAAAGCAAAGCACCTTCACACACATCCTCTCCAATGTGTATTTTCACTTCTGTAGAAACACCGGAAAGTTCTTTAAAGAAAAACTGTTCTTTTTGAACAGTAAAGCCTACCAGTGCAGGCGCTGTTTTCACAATGCTATGACCAAATGACTTTGCAATGTCATACCCTATGCTGCTTGCACCCAATTTAGGAAAACTCAATCCGCCTGAAGCTACCACAACAGCATTTGCTGTATGCGTTGTTTTATTTGTTTTAACGTAAAACAATTCATCACGTTTTGTCACTTCTTGTACACTTTCATTGAGATATATGCTCTGTTTTTGACTCTCTTTTAAAAAAATATCCAGTAACTCTTTAGCTGAATCCTGACAAAAATACTGCGTTTCTTTCCTCAGAACAGGATGCAAGTTCTGTCGTTCCAACCAACGCAGCAGTCCTTTTTCATTAAAACGTTTTAACGCAGGCTGTACAAAATTTTCATCACCAAGAAAATATTCTGTCCCCATCTGGGTGTTGGTAATATTACACTTCCCTCCACCAGAGACAAGTATTTTGGCCCCCACTTTTGCATTGGATTCTATGATGATAGCAGTGTCTCTTGGCAATAAAGAAGCCAGCATCAAAGCACTGGCTCCCCCACCTATAATAATGATCTTATTTTTCATAAGAAGTATTATAGCTTATTTAGCGCACTAGCTACACATAAAGTGCACAAAACATTCACTATAATGCCACAAAAAAGGTTCTTTATGCAAAAAATAATTGCTTCCTCTTTAATTATCGCAGGATTCACTTCATTCTCTTATGCCGCAGAAAGATATGATACCACTGCATTTCGTACCGCAACAAAACTTTGCACCTCATGTCATGGCACAGCATTTTATCAAGCAAAACAAATAGATGATGATGATTGGGAGTTTTACTTTAACACTCCGGGAAAAATGGAAAAGATGCACCAAGATGAGCCCAAAGGTCTTAAGGCGATCAATAGTTCACTATTCAAAAAACGTAAAAAACGTCTTTTAAAATTCTTCATAGCCAATTCTAAATACTCCGGTGCTGTTAACGGGTGTGATGCAAACTTCTGTGGAACCAACCACTAAATAACATCCCATTCATCTTTTTTGTGCTATAGTATAGGTTCTAGAGAAAACAAGGGACAGGATTATGGTGAAACCACTATTTACATTTTTATGTATTGTTTCCCTGTCCCATACCAATCTATTTACCATTACTGATGCAAAAGGTAATGTATTTAAATCTAAAGAGATGAAACCTACCTATAATGCCTGTCTGAACCAAAAAGCCACAGAATATTCACTGCAAGCCGTCTATGATGAACTACATCGTGCAGAACGCATGGCTCGTATGGCCGAAGCTGCACGTCTTAGAGTACAACGTATTTCTGTAGCACAAGTAGAAGCTAAAAAAGAAGGTAGAGTCTACCAAATATCAGAGAGAGATAAACAAAAACTCTTAGCTGATGCCAAATACTTTAAAGGCGGACGTTATGTTTGGGGCGGTACAACACCTGAAGGATTTGATTGTTCCGGTTATGTCCAATATCTTTATAAAAAAAATAATATCTCTCTTCCAAGAACCGCGTGGGCACAATCTCAAAAAGGTAAAGTTGTTGAACTGGAAAATTTAGAAAAAGGTGACCTTCTCTTTTTCCTAACCGATAAAAAACGTGGTATCCCCGTTACCCATGTAGGCATATACATTGGTAACGGAAACTTCATCCACGCTGCTTCTAAAAAGAAAGGTATCATCATCTCCCCTCTCACACACGGAAGCTATGCAAAAACTTTTGTTTCTGCAAGAAGGGTTACACAAAGAGGTTAATTAAAAACGATACGCAAATTGTAAAATAATATTTTTCACTTTGACGTTATCGTTATGGATGGGTATTTCTATTGCTTCCTGATAAACATATTTTACACTCAAGTCTACATTCCCAAAATTTTTCCCTACACCGATCATATATGTTTTATCAAATTCCATTGCATGATCCTGTACTTTAAAGCCGTCGTTCATTACAGCAAAAATTCTTTTACCAAAATATGCCCCTACCCCCATATGATACGCCCCATAGTGAGCATGGATTCTAATACCAGGTGTAAAATAATCCCTCTTGGCATTTGCCGAAAATACATTATTCTCTCTGTCTTGTAAGTAGATATATTTCCCCATCAATGTTGCAGAAGAAAATACCTTTCCAAAAGACTTTTTAAATGTATATTGCACATCTGTCTGATAAACATTGAAATGATCATAATCACTGAAATATTGATTTAAACTCAAGGCATCGTACTTATACCCTACACCATAAATATTTCCACCATCTACTTCTTGCATAAGGTTATCATCAATGGTTGCATAACTCAAAGAAAGCCTCTGTTTATCATCTAATTTATAGGTATACTTCAAATAATATTTATTGACATGCAAGTCTTGAGTGAGTGGAGGCTTGTAAGTGTCTGTATTGGTTTTTTCATATGCTATCTGATAGTAAGCATCCTTGGTTTTATGGGTCACAATGAGACCAACTCTTTTCCCTTGATATTTCTGTTTAGAGTTTTCAAAATCAAAGTTTTCATAGCTAAATTTGAGTATGGTATTCTCAGCGTAGCTTAGTGTAGACAGCAGTAATGCCATCAGTATAATAGTGTATTTTTCCATAGAATTATCCTGTTTCTATTGTATATATAATGGTTTAGTGAGTGTTTTTGATAGATAAAATTAAGATACAGGAGGTGCGGTGCTGTAGTAGCCTTTTGAATGATGTGTTAATCTGTAGTTCTCAGGCAACATGATAGCATCAAAAAAATGTCCAAGTTCAGGTATTTCTACTGTGGAAGATGGCAGATCTCCACTATAAAAATTGTTGATAACAATACAGACTTCACACTCTGCTTCATGGTCAGCGTCATCATGGTGAATATGCGAAGCAGAGAGAGAAGAAGAAACGAGAAAAAGGAAAAGGAGCGTTTTAATAAATAAATATTTGATGCTATTCTCCTTTATCTTTTTGAGAAGCATAGCATCATAACACTTTTGGTTTACTTATAAATAAAATAATATATACTAATAGTATTATCGCTCTACTGCATGTGAAAGAGTCTGATTTGCACTCCATATACGATAACGTACTTCATAGCCTTCTTTCAGATACACAACGATAGGAGAGCGGCTGTTATATCTTCGCAAAGTATCACGTATCGATATAAACTTTTCTACTTTTGGTTCTGGGCAGAACATCATAGTCGTGGGTCCACTTCGTATCTCACCTACTTCCAGGTATTGGTATCCCCAGCCTTTAAGTGACACACTTTTGATCTCCGCCTCAAACGAATGATGATTACAGTCAACCATCATGTTTTTTCCTATGAGTAACTCTACTTTATGATCATAGTCATTCTCTGTTTTTTGTACCTCAACAACATAACGTACAAACCCCTCTTTTGCTTGAGGGAACATATGAATGTTGTCTTTTTTGATATTGGCATTTTTAGCAGGTTCAGCATAAAGTGATGAAGCTGTTATGATCACTGAAAGGGTAAGTATTATTTTTTTGATCATGAACAATCCTTTTTACTTAATTATAGCCGTTGTAACTTTTTCAATCCTTCTTTAACCAATGTACTTGTATCTCCAGAACATCCGCTTAGTGCTTTTCGTATGGCATCTTGTTTAAACCCTAAACTCTCAAGTGCCATCGTAGCTTCACCTAGTGCACCGGATGTGCCACTCTCTTCATTACCATCCACAATAAAGTCAGCCAATTCAACCAAGATGCGGCTTGCAGCCTTAGGTCCTATGCCCGGTACACGTTTGAGCATAGAGACATCTTTAGAAGCAACCACCTTGGCAAAAGTAGAAGGTGTAAAGGTAGAACAGATAGCAAGCCCCACTTTAGGACCTACTCCATTGATCTTCAACACAGTATCAAACATCTTCTTCTCATTCGTATCCATAAAACCAAATAATAAGTTAGCATCTTCCCGAATCACTTGCGTCACAAAAAGCTTTACT
This sequence comes from Campylobacterota bacterium, assembly GCA_030595845.1. Classification (GTDB taxonomy): domain Bacteria; phylum Campylobacterota; class Campylobacteria; order Campylobacterales; family Sulfurovaceae; genus Sulfurovum. Next base: position 10,448 of record JAUVCL010000014.1, on the reverse strand, counting down.
TTACTCTCTTGTATCGTATTTGAAGTGTTGATGGACACATGCACTTCATAGATCAGCCCATTTACATTCAGATGTACAAATGTTGGATCTTTTCTCTCTACTGTACCTTCTATACCTACGATCATATCAAGCCTTTGTTATTAAGTTGTCACAGTATATCAAGAGTTTTAGTGTAGAGAGAAAAATATGTCATATTGACATATTTTTCTCCTAAGAAAGGCTTACCTTGCTTTAACTTCTTGACAGTCATTTATAGATAAACTCTTTATATGAACCCTGCAAGGATGGCTATGCAAAGTATAAAAATATTATTGATCTTACTCTCTTTATATACTTTTCTTCACAGTGCAGAAGAAACAAATGCAACAAAAGAACAAGGCCTCTTCAGTTTTGACAAACAGTTATTTATCTCTAAGGAAGATGGAAAATTTGATGTGAGTGAATACCTCTCAACAAAATATGGTTTTATGCCCATGCCTATTATCGTGACTGAACCCGCTGTAGGGTATGGAGGCGGTTTAAACTTGATGTTTTTACATGACACTCTGGATTCAAGTACGCAAAGAAAGTCTCCTCCATCCATTTCAGGTGTAGCAGCGCTTGGTACAGAAAATGGTACCTTATTTGGTACAGCCTATCATCTGGGATTTTGGGAAGAAGATACGATCCGAACTACCACTGCTGTTGCTGCTTTAAATGTCAATATGAATTTTTATCTACGTAATATAGGTATAGATACGAATCTGAAAGGGTACGCAGCCTACCAGGAGTTAATGTTTAGACTAGCAGACAGCAATTTCTTTTTGGGTGGTAATTATCTTTATGTTGACATTGAAAGTAAAAAAAACAATGAAGCACTCCCTATACTTGATCGTTTTTTTGAACATGAGTTTAAGATGGGAGCATTGGCTGTAGTTGCACAATACGATAACCGTGACACTATATTTACGCCATCTAAAGGACTTTTTGCCAAAGCAACACTAAGACGTTTTGATGAGCATTTTGGCGGAAATGAAAACTTTTGGCGTTATGGTGCAAAAGCATTTTACTTTCATCCACTCACAGAAGACCTCATTCTTGGTGTCCGATTGGAGGGGGAAGGCGTACATGCTTCTAATGATGATAGAGTACCTTTCATTGCAAGACCATCCATTAACATGCGTGGTATACCAGCTATGCGTTACCAGGGTGAAAAAATGATGATGGGAGAAATACAGCTACGTTGGGAATTTATAGAACGATGGAACATGGTCTTTTTTGGAGGAGCAGGAAAAGTCTTTGGTAATGAATACAAATTTGAACCAGGCACTGGGGCAGTACAGGAAAGTTTGAGTTTTATCGATGCAGATGTTCACCCTGCAGGTGGTGTTGGTTTCAGGTATGAACTGGCAAGGAAGTTTGGCCTGTGGGGAGGGTTGGACTTTGCGACCAGTGAAGAGAATAACTTTGCATTTTACATCACCATAGGAAGTGCCTGGGGAGCCTTTTAGAATGCCACATACCATCACCATAAAACGTATATTTTAATTCAAATCAACATTACGCTAAAATACCTCTAACTTAACACTAAAGAGCATTATGCGATTAAAATCCATCTTTACTAACAGCTTCGGTATCTTATTTTCACGTGTAACAGGTCTGGGACGTGATGTGCTTATGGCTTCTGCATTAGGTGCTTCTGTGTGGAGCGATATGTTTTTCATAGCCTTTAAACTTCCTAACCTTTTTCGTCGTATTTTTGCAGAGGGTGCATTCACACAGGCTTTTATGCCTTCTTTCATAGCATCCAGACACAAAGGGGTGTTTGCAACGGCTATCTTTTTACGTTTTCTACTCTTTTTAATGGCATTTTCTCTGATCATTACTTTCTTTCCCGAACCCATAACAAAATTGCTTGCATGGGGATGGGGAAAAGAACTCATAGCCAAAACTGCACCCTTAACAGCTATAAACTTCTGGTATCTTGACCTCATCTTCATCGTCACTTTCCTAGCGACACTACTGCAGTATAAAGAACACTTTGCCACTACGGCAATGTCAACTGCCCTACTCAACATCTCTATGATCGCAGCACTCTACATTTATATGAAAGAAGATCCACAAACAGTAGCGTATGCACTTAGTTTTGCTGTCCTCATAGGAGGTGCACTGCAAGTAATTGCACACCTAGTTGCATTACAAAAATTCAACTTACACAGGATACTTTTAGGGGGATGGAAATACAGAAAGACCAAAGATGTGGCAGAGGAGAAAAAACACTTTCAATCTCTCTTTTTACCAGGAATACTGGGTAACTCCACCCCTCAGATCTCTGCTTTTATAGACACACTTTTAGCAACTTTTCTCATGACCGGCTCTGTCTCTTACCTCTTTTATGCCAACCGTGTATTTCAACTGCCTCTTGCCATCATTGCCATTGCTACAGCTACCGTTCTTTTCCCTACCGTTTCCAAAGCACTGAAAAATAAGAATGAAACAGAAGCGTATAAAAATTTAAGCCAAGCCTTTTGGTTACTTGCATTTTTATTGGGTGCTGCGATGGTTGGTGGTATTTTACTGGCTGAACCTATCGTATGGTTACTTTTTGAGAGAGGGAAATTTACAACCGTTCAAACACTGGAGACAGTTAACGTACTCCAAATGTATATGGTAGGTCTTCTGCCTTTTGGACTGGCAAAACTCTTCTCACTTTTTCTTTATGCCTCACACCGACATCTCAAAGCAGCCAAGATCGCTGTCTACTCGCTGATAACCTCTGTTAGTGCTTCACTCATCCTCATGCATCCAATGGGTGCTTCAGGACTTGCTTTGGCAGGGAGTATCGGTGGGTGGGTACTGTTTATCTTTACCGTAAGAGAAGTAGGAACAGATAAATTTGTAGACATCATCAAATCAAAGAGATCATTCTATTTTGTAGTGATGATGATTGTTTTTAGTCTCTGTCTTTATTTTATCAATCAATGGTTACTTACGCTTATCCGATAATCATATGGTCGGTAAACCGACCCTACAATATGCCATTAATCACACGGAGTGTGCCCTGTCACTTCGAACACCCTTGAAAGCAAAGCGATTTGTGAGAAGAGCATCGATTTTTTCTAAAAAAACGCCGTGAACGAAGTGAAGAAGTGCCCTTGGGGTAGAAGAGAAAAACAACGCCACAATTAAAATGAATGGGAATATATTAAAGTAAATCGAATTGAAGTATGCATTCCCACGCAAAGCATGGGAACGAGAAAAGAAGAAAAGGTGATTATCCTTATCTCTCTTCAGGAAACTCGTTATAGTAAGCTTGCGGAAGTATTTGTGTTTGATAATAGTTTTCTGAAGACATAAAATATTCATCATCTATATGTCTATCATCTGAAAGTTCCTGATATTTTTTTTCTACTTCTTTTCTTGAGCTTTCATACGCTACTTTCCCCGTAGAACCATATCCTATAATTCTGCCTTCATCATCAAGTTTTGCATGCATATATGATAATGTCCAAAAATATGACCCATCCTGACATAAATGTTTAAGGTATCCTCTCCATATTTTTCTACGTGTAATGATTTTCCACATCGCCTTTAAAACACCTCTTGGCATATCAGGATGCCAAACCAGATGATAAGGTGATCCCATAAGTTTTTCCTCGGGAAAACCTAAAAGTGAGATATATCTCCTGTTAGCATAAACGATATTACCTTCCAGATCTATCTCAACAATAAATACACTTTTATTAAAAACCGTGATCTCTTTATCAAGTGGAGTCGTTTGCACTATGCCATCCGTATTATTCATCGTTTCCCTTCTTCATATGAACGATTCATTCAATTATTAAAAATAGTAATCTTTACTCAAATTGATTATACTTTATCCAAGATTAAAAAACAAAACTAACCATACTTTAGCTATAATCATAACAATAATATTAAAGGTTATACAATATCTATGTACATTTATGACAGCGTAAAAAAAACAAAACTTCCTTTTGAACCTATAAATAAAGGTGAAGCAAGCATCTATATTTGTGGACCTACAGTCTATGATGACGCCCATTTAGGTCATGCAAGATCTTCTCTTGCCTTTGACCTTCTTTCCCGTACCCTCAAAGCACTCAAATACAAAGTAACTATGGGGAAAAACTTTACCGATATCGATGACAAGATCATTAAAAAAGTCGAAGAGACCGGTAAAAGTATGGCAGAGATCACCTCTTATTACATTGCACGTTACATTGAAGAGATGTCTGCACTTGGCGTACAACGTGCTGACATTGAGCCAAAGGCCACTGAATCACTAGAAGCTATTGAGAACATGATCCAAAAACTCATTGACAAAGATATAGCCTATGTTATCTCTACCGGTGATGTTTACTTTGATACTTCCAAAGATGAGCACTATGGAGATATCTCTCACCAGGTAGGTAACGATGACGACAATCAAAGCCGTGTAGCGCATACCTCTGAAAAAAGGAATCCAAAAGATTTTGCACTTTGGAAAGCCTGTAAAGGAGATGAGGACATCTGTTTTGATACTGCCTTCTCTTCTGGTCGTCCAGGCTGGCACATTGAGTGTTCAGCGATGATTGAAAAACACTTTAAAGGTTCGGATGAGTACAGTATAGATATCCATGGTGGTGGGGCAGACCTTCTTTTCCCACACCATGAAAATGAAGCAGCCCAAAGTCGCTGTGCTACGGGACATGAACTGGCTAAATACTGGATGCATAACGGTTTTGTACAGATAGACGGAGAGAAGATGAGTAAATCTTTAGGAAACAGTTTTTTCCTGGGTGATGCACTCAAAATCTATGATGGAGAAGTATTGCGTTATTACCTCAACTCCGTACATTACAGAAATGACTTTAACTTTTCTGAAGAAGAGTTGCAAACTTCTAAAAAAAGACTCGACAAACTCTACAGACTGAAAAAACGTGTGAGTCCGGGTAAAGGCTCAGCTGCCAACAAAACATTTAAACAGTCACTGCTTGATGCCATGGGTGATGACCTTAACATTTCCATTGCGCTTGCAGTCATAGATGATATGCTAGCAAACACAAATGATGCACTTGATGTCAATCCTAAGGACAAAGCATTAAAAAAAGAAACATTGGCCAATATAGCCTTCATCGATACACTCCTTGGCTTTGGAGCAAAAGAACCATTCTCTTATTTTCAGATCGGTGTAGATGAAGCCCTCAAAGAAAAAATAGAAAACCTTTTGACAGAACGTACAACAGCCAAAAAAGAAAAAAACTTTGAACGTTCAGATACCATCCGCGATGCACTTATCGCAGAGGGTATTTCCATCATGGATACAGCAGATGGCACACTATGGGAAAAAACGTAAATAATTGTCATAACAAACATTTATTTACGCTTGAAATGGCCTATAATGATATTATATGATATTATATGATATTATATTCAAATACTAAATTGATTTTTATAAAGGGTAATAATGTCCAAAGCATTTTTTCTGTCTTTACTGTTTACCTCTTTACTCTTTGGACAAAATGATAAAGACTATCCATTTATAGGATTGTCGATTTCAGCACAAAATATTAATACTGATCCCGGAGATGCCTCATCGGAAGGTGGTATTGCTCTAAGTTATGGTCAACAATCATTGGACTGGAGAACAATATTTGCTCTTGACTATACTCAAGATTCATATTTTGGTGCCCATGTAGAGATAGATAAAATACTTTTAGATAATATGTTTGGCACAGCAAAACTTAGACCTTATCTAGGTGCTGTTGTCGGATACATGTCTTATGATGATAGTAATATACCAGTAAACATAGATCCCGAAGATAGGGAATTATTCGAAGAGACAAATGGTTTTTATTTTGGTGCAAACTTTGGATTTATCATCTATGCAACAGATAATGTCGATATAGATCTAAGTTACCATTACTACAGTGTTCAAAATTTGGACTTCCTCGATGATCTTCACGGTGGCACACTTGCCATGCATTATTTCTTTTAAACTACCGGAGCTTTACCTTGTCATTTTTTTCTTACCAAAACCTCAAAAAAATCCTTTTTAAACTTGATCCTGAAACAGCACACACGCTTGCAGGATTTGGACTTCGCACTATTGCTCACTGCCCTAGCTTATTACGCCGGGTTAAAGACCACTACTTTGTCACACACCCTATACTTCAACAAGAGATTTTTGGAAGAACCTTTCAAAACCCTGTTGGTCTGGGTGCGGGATTTGATAAAAATGGACAATACATCACTGCCATGCCAACCATCGGGATGGGCTTTACAGAGATAGGTACGGTCACACCCAAGCCACAAGACGGTAATGCCAAACCAAGACTTTTTAGACTCATTGAAGATCAATCTATCCAAAATGCCATGGGCTTTAACAACAAAGGCCGTGACTATATGTTGGAGCGTCTTAAAAAACTCTACTTCTTTGACTACCCAATGGGTATCAATATCGGTAAGAACAAACTTACATCAGAGGATGATGCACTGGGTGACTATGAAACACTTTTTAGAGCATTTAAAGAGTATGGTGACTACATTGTTATCAACATCTCTTCTCCTAACACACCAGGACTAAGAGATCTTCAAAATGAAACATTCATAAACGCTATCTTTAAAATGGCAAAAGAGATCACTTCTCAACCTGTCCTACTTAAAATTGCTCCGGACATGGAACCTGAAGATGCCATCACTTTATGTAAGACAGCAGTTGATGCAGGTGCAGCAGGAATCATCGCAACTAACACAACCATAGATTATTCACTCACAGAACATGCAAAAGACTTTGGTGGGATCTCCGGTGCACTGCTTACAGAAAAATCGTACCAACTTTTCAAAGCTTTAGGTAAAGAACTCTATGGTAAAACGTTACTCATCTCTGTGGGAGGTATAGACTCTGCTGAAGAAGCCTATAGACGTATTAAAGCCGGAGCTTCTTTGGTGCAGGTTTACTCTATGCTTGTCTACAGAGGTCCTGCACTTATTAAAGAGATCAATGAAGGACTCATCCAACTCTTACAAAAAGATGGATATAAACATATAAGCGAAGCTATTGGAGCAGATTGGAAATAATGAAAAATTTATTCTTTACACTATTACTATTTACAGGGGTACTAATGGCTAACTCATTGCCAAAACATTTTACAAAAACACTCGATAACGGCATGCAGATCGTTGTCATACCTATGGATAACGACTCAGGTGTTATCACCACAGACATCTACTACAAAGTAGGAAGCAGAAACGAAGTCATGGGTAAAAGTGGTATGGCACATATGCTTGAGCACCTTGCTTTTAAATCTACAGAGAAACTCAAAGAAGGTGAATTTGACACCATTGTAAAAAGTCGCGGTGGCGTGAACAATGCAGCTACAGGGTTTGATAAAACACACTACTACATCAAAACTGCAAGTAAAAACCTGGCACTGAGTCTGGATCTTTTTTCAGAACTCATGCATAACCTGAAACTCACAGACGAAGAGTTTCAAAAAGAGCGTGATGTTGTAGCTGAAGAGAGACGTTTACGTACAGATAATAATCCTATGGGTTACTTGTACTTTAGAGTGTTTAACACACATTTTACCTATCATCCTTATCACTGGCTTCCTATTGGTTTTATGGAAGACATTCTTTCATGGAAAATAGAAGACATCAGAGACTTCTATCAACGTTATTATCAACCAGGTAATGCCATTTTGATCGTTGCGGGTGACATTAAACCTGAAGAGGTTTTTACTGAGGCAGAGACCTATTTTGGAAAGATCAAAAATGAACATACCATCCCAAAAGTGACAGCAGTTGAACCAAAAGTAGATGGTGCAAAAAGAGCTGTGCTTCATAAAGAGAGTAATAAGGTAGATACGATTGCTATCACCTACTCTATCCCTAATTATGAACATGAAGATCAGGTAGCACTATCTGCTATTAGTCACATCTTAAGTTCTGGGAAAAGTTCGTGGTTTGAAAAAACCATTGTCAATGACAAACAACTCGCAAACCAGGTCTATGGATACAATATGGAACTGACCGATCCAGGCGTTTTCCTTATCATGGCTATGTGTTCGCCAACAGCATCGTTGGATGTACTGGAAAAAGAGATACTGCTTCAACTTGAAAAACTCAAAAACGGTGACGTCACACAAGCAGAGCTGGACAAAGTCAAGATCAACACAAAAGCAGAGTTTATCTACTCTTTGGAGAGTTCATCTTCCGTTGCGGGACTCTATGGAGATTATTATGTTAAAGGAAATATACAGCCTTTACTTGAATATGAAGAGAAATTAGATAAAATTACACTCAAAGATATTAGCGATACAGCTAAAAAGTATTTTGATCACAATTTTTCAACAACAGTGATACTTAAAAAGAATTAGGACGTAATAGATGAATAACTATATTACAGGTGCAACTACTGCACTGATTACACCATTTAAAAATGGAACCCTGGATGAAGCAACTTTTGCAACACTTATCCAAAGACAGATAAACAATGGCATAGATGCTGTTTGTCCTGTTGGAACAACAGGTGAATCTGCAACACTCAGTCATGATGAACATAAAAGATGTATTGAGATCGCTGGTGAAGTGTGTAAAGGTACGACTACAAAAGTACTTGCCGGTGCAGGAAGCAATGCAACACATGAAGCCATAGACATTGCCAAACATGCTGAAGAGTGTGGTGTGGATGCACTGTTTTCAGTCAGTCCTTACTACAATAAACCAAGTCAGGAAGGACTTTACCAGCATTATAAAGCCATTGCAAGTGCCGTCAAAGTACCTTTTATGCTTTACAATGTACCTGGACGTACGGGTGTTGACATCTTGCCAGACACAGTCAAAAGACTTTTTGATGATGTAGAAAACATTATGGGTATCAAAGAAGCAACAGGTTCTATAGAAAGAACGGTTGAACTTCTTGCTAAAGTGCCTGATCTTTATGTCTTCTCCGGTGATGATGCAATTGACTTTCCTATCTTGGCCAGTGGAGGGAAAGGGATCACATCAGTGACGGCAAACCTTTTGCCAGACATGAAAGCAGAACTTACACATGCAGCACTTAAGGGTGATTTTGTTACCTCTAAAGCTATCAATGATGAACTCTTTGATATCAATAAAGTACTTTTCTGTGAAAGTAACCCTATTCCTATCAAAGCTGCCATGTACATTGCAGGTCTGACGGATACACTTGAGTATAGACTACCTCTTGTGGCACCAAGTGTTGAGAATATGAAAAAGATAGAAACAGTCATGAAAAAATATAAAATTGTAGGAGCGTAACCATGTCAAATATGAAAGGTAAAACACTTGTTATCACAGGTGCAACCAAAGGTATCGGTAAAGCTGTAGCAGAAAAATTTGCTCAAAATGGTGTAAATATTGCTTTTACATATAACTCCAACAAAGAAATCGCCAATGAGATTGCTGCTGATTTGGAGAGCAAGTATGGTATTAAAGCAAAAGCGTATCCTCTTAATATTTTAGAACTTGATGAGTTTAAACCTCTTTTTCTAGAAATTGATAAAGATTTTGACAGAGTAGACTTTTTTGTATCTAATGCAATGATCTACGGTCGTCCTGTTGTTGGGGGCTATGGTAAATTTATGAAACTTCGTCCTGCCAAAGGTTTACAAAATATCTATACTGCAACGGTAGGTGCCTTTGTACGTGGTTCTCAAGAATCTGCTGTACGTATGCAAAAGAATGGTGGTGGTGCTATCGTAACACTAAGTTCAACGGGAAACCTTATTTATATCGATAACTATGCTGGTCACGGTACAAACAAGGCAGCAGTTGAGGCCATGAGCCGCTACGCGGCTGTTGAACTTGGAGCGATGGGTATTAGAGTCAATGCTGTATCTGGTGGACCTATCGATACAGATGCACTTAAAGCATTTACAAACTATGAAGAAGTAAAAGCAGAAACCATTAAACGTTCAGCAGTAAATAGAATGGGAAGTCCCGATGACCTTGCAGGTTCTGTATACTTCTTATGTACAGAAGAAGCCTCATGGATCACAGGTCAAACTTTAGTTGTTGATGGTGGAACTACGTTCCGTTAACCCCATCAATCAATCACGTGATAGCATGCTTGTCTGCACGAACACCATTGAAAGCAAAGCGATTTGAGAGTGCAGACGATTTTTTGCTTCGTTTTTTCTAAAAAAACGCCGTGAACGAAGTAAGGAAGTGCCCTTGGGGTAGAAGAAAGAAATAATGCCACTAGTTAAATTATGTGGAAAAATAAATAAACCGACTAATCTTAAATATGCATTCCCACGCGCAGCATGGGAACGAGTAAAACATTAAAAGAGGAAAAAACTGATGCAAAACTCACAAATATTTAACATCCCCAATATTTTAGCTTTCATCCGTCTTCTCCTCGCTCCAGTCATGTTCCTTTTTTTAGTCAATCAGGATGCCGCTATTTTTGAAGGCATACACAAATCATGGCTTAACTATAT
>JAUVCL010000110.1 GCA_030595845.1 Campylobacterota bacterium | reverse complement strand
CTGCTATCATTTTTTGAAAGGTATTCGTACTCTACTGTTTTGACACCTAAACTCTCTGCCAAAAACTTCGTATAGAGTTTGTTGTATGAGAGTGCCGAAGCTTCCATACGTGGAGAAATGAAAGGTATATCAAAAAATTCCATCATAGATGCCATTTTTCCATCCTCACCATCACGCCCGTGAATAAGGTTCAAAGCAACATCAAAGTCTACAGCTTTAGGCCCAAATAGTCCATCTGCAGAAAAACCACCCTGCTTGACTGTGAGTTCTTTAGATTTTTTATAGTCACCTGATGAGAAAAGTTTAGAGTTAATTTTATCTGTATCGATCAAATAAAACTTTCTGTCACTACTCACGAAGATATAGGTAAGCGTAGATCTTTTCAACACCTTTTTCATCGTGATCGCCGAGACAATACTTATCTCATGTTCAAAGCTTGAACCTCCGAATAGGATGGCTATATTCATTTGTATATCCTTTTGTTTTTTCAGGTTTCCTCTTATATGACTCGTGGCATTGTTTCTCTCCTTACTTTTCTAGAAAAGTAAGCAAAAGTCGTCACAGCTCTCGAATCGCTCCGCTTTCAAGGGCGTTCGCCGTGACATTATTTAATACGATTATAACATCTTGGCAAATTCACTAAAGATGTATGCAGACTCATGTGGCCCTGGACTGGCTTCCGGGTGATGCTGTACTGACATTGTCGGAGAGTCATTGTACTTCAGTCCTTCAATAGTATTGTCAAATAAATTGGTGTGTGTTACTGTCGCAACTTCTGTAATGTTATCAGGGACATTATAGTTGTGGTTCTGTGCTGTGATCTCTACTGTACTTGTCTCTGCATTCATGACGGGGTGGTTTCCCCCATGATGACCAAACTGAAGTTTGTATGTGTCATAGCCATGTGCAATAGAAAGCAGTTGATGTCCAAGACAAATACCAAAAAGTGGTACCTTGCGTGCAATAAGCTTTTTGATCTTTTCTTGTTCCTCTTTTAAGATAAGCGGATCACCAGGACCATTTGAAAGAAAAACACCATCGATTTCTTTGGCATCTATCTTAGAGATGATATCTTCAGCAGACATAGAATTTGGCACAACAGTCACTTCCATGCCCGCATGTGTCAATTCATTTAAAATATTTCTTTTGATACCAAAATCAAGCGCTATGATCTTCTTTGTTGTGTTAGGTGTTTCATAGGTGAACGTGTCTGTACTGTAACGTGCTTCATTATGCACATAAGACTCTTTTGTACTCACTTCTTCAATATAGTTTACTTCTTCAATACGAGGAGAAGTCTCCAACACTTTTTTAAGTGCATCTTTGTCATGTATCTCACTTGAAGCTACCATCATCATGGCACCCTCTTCTCTTAACATTTTTGTAATAAAACGTGTATCTATCTCTGTAATACCCATCACATTATTTTTAACTAGCAATGCAGCAAGGGTCTCTTCACATCTAAAATTAGAAGGACGGTCCTGATAAGAACGAACAATGATACCTTTACAATGCGCACCCTTGCTTTCCATGTCTTGTGTGTTACATCCTACGTTTCCTATCTCAGGCATGGTAAATGTCACAAATTGACCTGCATACGAAGGATCGGTCACGATCTCCTGATATCCTGTAAGAGAGGTGTTAAAAACGATCTCTCCTACAGTAGTACCCTCTGCACCAAAACTTTTTGCTTCAAGCAGCAATCCATTTTCAAAATAGAGTGATACTCTTTGCATTAGAGCATACCTCTCTTGGAAAGTTCTTCCTGATAAAATCTTTCATAGAGCAGTTCATAATCCTGAGAACCAGGGATCACTTCTTTTTCCATGCCTCTAATTTTATCATAGACAATGTCATCTATCTCATCATAGGCATCTGCAAAGGCTTTAAATGCTTTAAAGATGACATTTTTCACCTGATTTTCATTCACTGTATATTCTGCAAGATAATTTTCATACAATTCATCCAAAATGAGGTGTGCCAAGTCATTATAACGGTCATCATAGTTCATGATTACACCCGCTTCAGCGGCCATCTTCTTTTTTATCATGAAAAAAAGTTGTCTCTCATCTGCATGCTGGAACTCTATTTCATCATAATTCTCATCTAGAATCTTTTTGACTTTTTCATCAAGCGCATGTTCTTTTGCAAGATTTTCATCTATGATCACTTTACATGCTTCAACAACAGCCTCTCTACCTTTGGGCATAGTGATAAAAGGTGCATTGGCTAAATCTATCCCGATTTTGGTAGCGACATATCCTGTTTGTTGTGGTTTTAATCTCATTCTTGCATCCTTTTATTATCGTATTATTGTATCTTCACGTTCTGGACTTGTGGAGATGATCCCCATCTTTGTCCCTATCATCTCTTCAAGTGCCTTGATGTATGACTTTGCAGTATCTGGCAATGCATCAAACTCTCTTACACCTTCCGTCTTATCCCAACCTGGGAAAGATTTATAAATGGGTGTTGCATCTTCAAGTTCATAAGGCACATAGTTGATCTCTTTCCCATCTACTTCATACGCAACACAGACTTTGACTTCATCGAACCCATCAAGCACATCCAGTTTCATAAGTGATACTTGGTCTACACCGTTGACACGTACCGCGTGACGCATCGCCACAGCATCGAACCAACCACATCTTCTAGGTCGTCCAGTTGTCGTTCCAAATTCATGTCCATTCTTACGCAACAAATCACCCTCTGCCCCAAAGTCTTCACTTGGAAAAGGTCCATTCCCTACTCTCGTACAGTAAGCTTTAGCAATACCCGTTACTTTACCAATATCTTTTGGATTGATACCAAGACCTGAACATGCCCCTGCAGAGACTGTTGTTGAAGAAGTCACATAAGGGTAGGTACCGTGGTCAATGTCAAGCATCGTTCCTTGTGCACCCTCTAAAAGTATCTTCTTGTCCTCATCCATGATCTTCCACATCAACTGTGTTGTATCGGTAATATGCTTTCCAAGTACATCTTTGTACCCTTGAAGTTCAGCTAAAAGCTCAGATTCTACAGGTGCATCAACACCCATAGCATCAAAAACAGGTTTGTTCATTTCAAAGTATGCTACGATCTTAGCCGTCAATTTTTCAGGGTTAAGTAATTCACCAAGTCTATGTCCAACTCTAGCAATCTTATCACCATAAGCAGGCCCGATCCCCTTACCTGTTGTACCAATGGCCTTATCGCCCTTTAGACGTTCTTTGGCCTGATCAATGAGTGCATGGTAAGGCAAAAGCACATGGGCTTTGTCTGAAAGAAAAAGTCTGCCATCCAAGTTGTCAAACTGTACCATTTCTTTAATGAAATCTTTTGGCGAAAGCACCACACCGTTTCCTACAATGTTTTTTGCCGTAGGATTCAATACACCAGAAGGGATAAGGTGAAGTGCATACTTTTTACCATCAATTACAATAGTATGTCCTGCATTATGACCGCCTGCAAAACGACATACATAGTCATGCGTTTGTGCCATATGGTCAACGATCTTCCCTTTACCTTCATCTCCCCATTGGAGACCTACAATTAAATCTGCTTTACTCATCTACTTCACCTTACTATTCATTTTGTTACTAATACACTCATCTGTATAAAGTGCAAATCCTGCCGCTTCTACGCCATCGACGGTATAGATACCACCCATAGCTAAAAGACTATTACCTTCAAACATTCTAAATGTTAAAGAATCATAATATCTCATCTTTGCATAAAACAGTGGAGAAATAACCATGTTATCATACGTCACACTTTTACTTGCATCTTTGATCTTTTCAAGTTCTGCTTTGATATCACTGGGGAATGCAGACAGATCATCTAAATCTGAAATGGCTGTTATTCTTACCAGTTGCTCGATCCATGGCAGATCTGCACCCATGATCTGTTCAACATGCATCGATTTTAGCACATCCAGTGAAACACCATAGTTTTCATTTAGTAAATGGGGTATGCGAATGTTTGCTATCTGCATCACAGGTTTTGCATCCATCTCAGCGAGCAGCATAATGGTTGTTCTTGCACACTCTTCAAAACTCCCATCTATCACCTCAGCACCTATCTGATACTGCTCTTTAGTTGGGAATGTCACTGTGGGCTGGATATAAAACCATTTCTTGGACTCCGTTGAACGCCCCAGTCTTTTTGTAACGAAACGTACCACATCTGCTGTGGAGTCTGCCCGTAGTGTCACTTCATGGTTCTCTTCATCATTGAGTTTAAGCAAAGGCTTTTTATCATCAAAACTTTCATGCTGGTGGTATGAAAAAATGGGTGTCACTATCTCCGAGAACCCTAAATTGTCCAAGAGTTCTGCAGAGACAAATTCAATCTCTCTTTTTATCTTCGCTGATTCGCCAAAGTAAAGTTTTGACCCGGAAGGGATTTCGTGTTCATACACCATTAGTTTGTTCCTAATATAGATTTAAAATATGTTTCATTAAAAACGCGAGATGCTGTACCATCAAAAGCTCTACGTCCTAATTTAGCTAAAGCCAACTCTACAGCATTTACTGCCGCTACCATCTCGTAAGGCGCAATGAGCCCCATCTGATTGATACGAAAGATCTTACCCTTTAAATGGTCCTGCCCACCTGCGACATTCACAGAAAATTCTGTTTTAAGCAGGTCACGTATCTCTTTGGCATTTTCATCATCGATGGTTATCATTGACGGTGCAGGTGACGCGGGATAAATGTGTAATCCTAAAGATTGCAGTGCTTTGCCTGTCGCTTCTGCTCTTAGGGCTGTATCTACATAAAGTTTATCGATACCACCTTGGGATTCTATCTCTTGAAGTACTGCACGCAATCCTATGATCAAGGTAGTCGCTGCAGTATAGGCTGTTGTATTTTGTTTTTGTTTTTTAATTTCCGAGGCAAGGTTAAGGTAGTAGCCTTTACCCTCCCCTGTTTTTTCTATGGCTGCATTACTAAGCCCAAGTATCGCCAAACCGGGTGGTAACATCAATGCTTTTTGACTACCTGCTATCAAACAGTCGATATTGGTCACATCTATTGGCTCTACACCCACAGCCGTGATCCCGTCAGCAATGATCATAATGCTTGGATTGATCGCTTTCACTGCCGCTGCTATCTCTTCAACGGGATGACGTAACCCACCCGCAGACTCCGATATTTGGATTGCTACTGCATCTACTGAGGGGTTGGCCTTAATTGCTGCAACTACCTCTTCTACTGTTGCAGGCCTATTCCACTCATGTTTGATCTCGACATTTTGAAGCCCTGTGGCTACGGCTATTTTCCCAAAACGTTCACCAAACTTCCCTGCATTGACAGAGAGCAAAGTATCATGACAAAGGTTCGTGACTGCAGCCTCCATCGCTCCCGTACCTGATGATGCCAACATTATGACCTCATCAGTATGAAAAAGTTTAAAAAGCTCTTCTCTTGTCTCTTTAAAAATCTCTTCAAACTCTGGGGTTCTATGGTGTAGTGTCGGAGTAGCCATTGCCAAACGTACAGACTCTGGTACAGGTGTAGGGCCGGGTGTAAAAAGTAGCATATTGTTCCTCATGATCGCCATCATGAAGACGGCATAATTACGTGGATTATATCTAAGATGAGTTTAGAAAATGATGAGAGTGCTTTTTGGGAAGGATTTTGGAAAGGACAGATGTGTTATCTGCCCCGTATACATGGGCACCTCTAATAATCCTATACACTCATAATGGGATTTGCAAATGTAAGATTTTGCAAGAGGCTTTCAAGTCCTAGCCATAGCTAAGACGAAGTAAGTATCTTGTGAAAGGTTACGTTTGCAAAGCTCACCCTTCGGGCATCACTAGCTTTCGCCTATGCGTTGTTACTCTTTTTTGACGTAGCTAAGGCTAGGACTTCAAAAGAGTGCCTAGCCTAGCCAAAAGCTAGTGATGTTATGAGTATATAGGATTATTAGAGGTGCCCATATGTTTGGTGAGACTATATTTTAGCCATCAGTCCAAAACTTTTTACAAAAGGTACTGCCATTGACGGATTTTTGATCATTGCTTTAAAATCACCTTCAACAAATTTCAATTTTCCTGTAGCAAATGCCATTCCCATGCTTGTCATCGTAAGTGGTTTTTTGATCCATTTATCCCAATTTTCTGGAGTTGCTCTCATGTCCCAGTCTGCTGTCTCTCCATTGTAAAGTCCTGCAGAAACTGCCTTGCCGTTTTCTACTACAAACACACACAATGGTTTATCATCATCTTTAAATCCACAAGTGATCACAGAATTAAAGTTGATCTCTGCTAATTTGCCTGAAACCTCGGGATCTTCGTTCCATGCGTCTTTAAGTGCGTTTATCCATTCGTCTGTAAAAATTTGTGCCATATTATTCCCTTTGGGTAAAATTTATTTGAGTATTAAGGTACTCTCTCTTTGCTTAACTTTACAACTTTTATTACAACTT
>JAUVCL010000005.1 GCA_030595845.1 Campylobacterota bacterium | reverse complement strand
TTGTTTGCGTTTAAATGCGTGTGAGCCGCGTAACGGAATTGCTCAGTCCGACATGCACATAGCCCCGACTACTCCAGTCGAAACCAAGTCATCCCCATTTTTTGTTTTGCTCTATAGTATGAATATACCACAATTAGTATCTATCATTGTATCTAGAGCACATACAAAAAATCATCAACTAGCCAAAAGCTAGCCTTAAATTTCTTGCATATACTCTAAATACAAGCATAAACACTACTTGCGATACATTCATTCTATAGTTCAAAACAGGTAGATTAAATTTAGTCGGATAATAACACTTTTGGGTTATTTTGTCAATAGGGAGGAATAATGCAGACCTTTATACGTCAGAGAAATCTAGTATAACCTTTTTTTGTATATAATAAACGATAAGGATGATTCGATGAAGAGTATAAATACCTATTATTCCGATGTGGCAGCACTACACTCTTTCATCCAATCACACAGTATTCAAAATGCATCCTCACTTCTGATACAGGTTTTTACTGCTGAAAATGATAAAGTGTTTATAGAAGAGCTACTTGCTCAGCTTACACATGCACTGTCCCAGGCTGTTATTATCGGCAGTACTACCGATGGTGAGATTATGAATGGTAAGGTCTCAACACATAAAACAGTTTTGAGTTTTACACAGTTTGATCATACAATCCTCCAAACCTATGCCAAGGTACATCAGCAAGATGGCTTCTTTTCTGGAAAGTCTTTGGCTCAAGCTCTCATAAAAGAAAATACAAAGCTTATTATTGCTTTTGCAGATGGCCTTCATACCAATGGAGATGCTTTTTTGGATGGCATACATTCCATCGACCCTAAGATAATAGTTGCAGGAGGTCTTGCGGGAGATAATAGCACATTTACACAGACGTATATATTTACACAGGATGGTATTATTTCAAATGCTGCTGTAGGTGTTGCATTTAACAGTGCACATTTAAATGTGTACAATGATTATAGTTTGAACTGGCATAGGATAGGAAAAGAACTGACGATTACAAAAGTGAAAAACAATCGTGTGTATACGATAGATAACAGAACTGCAGTAGATACCTATATTCATTACCTGGGTAAAGAGATGGCAGAAGGCTTACCTGCGATCGGTATTGAGTTTCCTTTAATAAGTATGCGTAACGAGGTAATGGTTGCTCGTGCGGTATTGTCTAAACATGATGATGGTTCATTGGGTTTTGCAGGGAATTTAAAAGTGGGGGATAAGGTTCAGTTTGGTTATGGTGACCCTATGGAGATATTAAAATGTTCAGACGGTATCTTGAATCATGTGAGGGAGAAACCTTCTGAAGTGATTTTTGTCTACTCCTGTATGGCGCGAAGGCATTTTATGCCTGACTTGATAGATGTGGAAACACTCCCACTACAAAGTGTAGCACCTACAGCAGGTTTTTTTACTTATGGAGAATTTTTTACTTCGGGTAAAAAAGAGTTGCTCAATCAATCTATGACCATTGTTTCTCTTAGTGAAAGTGACAGTTTACCTCAATCCAATGTTGATATGTTATCTAAAGAGACAAAATTAACGACTACCTCTATCAATGCATTGATACATTTGGTTAATACAACAAGTCATGAAGCAATGGAACAGGAAGCGTTAAGACGGGCACAAAGTACATTTGAAATCCTCTTTGAAAAATCCCCTGATGGTATTATCCTGCTAGAACATAACCATTTTATTGAGTGTAATCAAAAAATACTTGATATTTTCGGATATACATCCAAAGAGACATTTCTCAATACTACGCCACTACAGATCTTTCCAAAAAGACAACCGGATGGATCACATTCTTTTACTAAATTAAAGCAGATGAGAAAAACAGTACTTGAGAGTGGAAATAATGAATTTGAACTGTTATTAAAAAAGCAGAATGGTGAAACATTTTGGACCGATATCATATTGACAAGTACCGTACTCAATGGCAGAGATATTATTTATGTGGTATGTCGAGATATTACGCAGAGAAAAGAGATGGAACTTGAATTGGCCCGTCAAAAAAACATACTCTATTATCAGGCCAATCATGATGCTCTTACGGGATTGCCTAATCGATCCCTTTCAATGAAAGAGCTTAAAATAGGTCTTGAGGAAGCGACTAAATTAAACAATGAATTGGTACTCATGTTTCTAGACCTGGATCGATTTAAAAGGATCAATGACTCACTGGGACATGATGTTGGAGATAAAGTTATTCATATTATAGGAGAACGTCTTAAAAGAAGTATACGCAAAGAAGATATGGTTGCCCGTTTGGGGGGAGATGAATTTTTAGTCATGATGAAGGGTATTAATCAGCATGAAGATATTTTAGTGGAAGCCAGACGGATTCTTCAAATTTTAGACGAGCCTATTTCCATAGAACACCATACACTCTATACTTCTGCAAGTATAGGTATAAGCCGTTATCCTACAGATGCCAGAAGTGCAGATAACCTTTTAAAGTACGCCGATACAGCCATGTATAAAGCAAAAGAAGAAGGGGGGAATAATTTCCAGTTTTATAGCAGTGAAATGACAGATATGGCGTATGAACATGTGATGATGGAAAAAGATCTTCGAGAAGGGATCAAAAATGAGAACTTTGAAGTCTACTATCAACCGCAAATTAATATACAGAGTGAAAAGATTATAGGTCTTGAAGCTTTGGTAAGATGGAATCATCCTACCGTCGGCTTGTTGTCTCCGGATATATTTCTCCCTATGGTAGAAAAAACAGGATTAATCATAGACTTGGATCTATGGGTGATGCGTACAGCGATGAAAGAGGTCAGTAACTGGTATAAGGAAGGCTTAAACCCGGGAGTTTTGGCCTTAAATACCAGCATGAAGCAGTTGGAATCTCCAGATCTACAATATAAAATAGAAGAGAACTTTCGCGCATGTGATTTTAAGGCACCGTGGCTTGAACTTGAAATTACAGAAACAGAAGTTATGAGAAAACCAGATCAGGTGATATTGATCCTGGAGAGATTACATGAATTGGGTATCTCTATTGCCATTGATGATTTTGGTACAGGGTACTCTTCTTTATCGCATTTGAAACGTTTACCCATTGATAAGTTGAAAATTGATAAATCCTTTATAGCGGATATCCCTAATAATGATGATGCTGTTGCCATTGTCAATACGATGATCGCACTTTCAGAGAGTCTTCGTTTGAATCTGATAGCGGAGGGAGTGGAAAATAAGGTACAAAGAGACTTTTTATTTTCTCATGGATGTCACAATGTACAAGGGTATTACTATAGCAAACCCCTAAGTGCCCAGGAGATGAAAAAGCTACTCATAGCGGACCTCTAATATTACAGACTTGCTATGAGTTGTGCTGAGGTACCTGCTTTCTCATTGTGGGGCTGATAGAGATAGTTGTGGATCTTTTCAGGTATTTTTTCAGGTAGTGTTAATGTCTCAAATTCTTCTTTTGCCAATTGTTTGGCTTTAAACAGGGCCATTTGTACACGTGAGTAGAAGTTTGCAGCACCTTCTCCTGATGTTTCTATAGCAAGGAAGTTGGCCTCTGGGAAACGGTTTGTGACTAGAGACTGTACCCCGTCTGATACTGCAGAAGAGGGCATACATCCAAAAGGTTTGACAGAGATAACAAGGTGTGAAATGTTCTCCTTGACAGATTCGATGAGGTGTGCGACCTCCAGGTGTCCTTCACCTCCCTCGCAGTCAAGGGTATAATACTCTTGGCTCAAGCTTGCGAGTTTATCCATATCTGGAATTTCATAGTCATGTAAGCCGATGGCTTTGGCATAGAGGTGAAAATGGGTCTTAATAGCTGCTTTTCCGAGTTTAATAAGCACTCTTGTTTTAACGGACGAAAAATCTACTCGCTTAGCACCCTTAATCTTCAGGGCTTCTCTTTTGAGTACAGCACGTTCTGCTTCCCATAAACTCAACATAAGACGGTTCATGATGGGTTGAGGAATACACTCTGCCCCTTCAGCCTCTAAAAACCTATGCAGGTTATAGTTCCCATCTCCTTCTGTCATGGCTGCCCAGAATTCTCCCATGACCATGACCTTTGCTTTGGGCTGTAAACGGTTAAGTTTTACTTTTTCCAGTGTTTGACGGCATATCCACATTGTTTTTATGAGAGACTTTTTTTCTAAAAATGCATTGGAGACCAATATACGGCAAGTTTCAATAGCTTTATCTACAGAGCCTGTTAGCATTTCATAGGGGCGCATCTTGTAGCCCAGGATATTGATGATATCACCTATAATGACTGACTTAATGAGCGTGATGAAAAACTTAGGGGTGAAGTTGAGTATGTCATCATCGATGTCATCACCTTGAAATATACCTTTGTCATGCTCAAAAGAGGTAATACGAAAGCCGTCAAAGCCAGCATCTCTCAATGCTTTTTTATACTCAGTAATATACATACCAAAACGACAAGGGCCACAGCCACCTGCTGTGATATAGACATACTTTTGTACGATCTCCTCAGCACTTAATCCTTTTTCATCTCTAAGGTTTTGCAAATATTTGACAAGGTTCCCGACGGTAAAGTAAGTAGGGTTGCATTGTCCTCTGTTTCCATAGGCTTTTCCTTTTTGAAAAGAAGCAAAGTCAGGATTGGGCATGGAGATATAGTTCTCTCCCAAAGATTGTAGTGCAGCTTGTATGAGTTGATCTTGTAGGATGGTCAAACCACCTGAAAGCATGATCGTTTCACTTTTAGGGGCATAGATGATCGGTTTTTGAGGTACATCTCTCCATTGTGTGGCTTCTTGGTTAAGGAAGTTAAGACCTCCGTTTTTATCGGTCATTTTTACGGTACTGCATGTAGCACTCATTGTATTCTCCTCATATATGTGCGTATTCTTTGGTCGGTGAACCGACCCTACAGGTATTTGTTTGTAATGTTCTTTTATACTGGTCTAAAGTATAGGCAAATGTTTTGACACGTATCTTGATAGATCCTCCGGGTTTGTTCGCATCGATGTCATGTAAAGTCAGATGTGGTGTGCGTGAGGCACCGAGTATCTTGTCGATAATGGCGTAGGTAGGAGCGTCATGACCACATTTAAAAGATCTTAGATCAAGTACGGCTACATTTGGATGTCGCGCAGCAAATTTGGCTGCCCAGACTTTTTGTGCCGAGTTGGTAGAAAAATTCTCAGCCCACACATCACGGATATCATAGGCAGAAGTGACATTTTCCTGTCTAATGTCATCAGCAAAGTATTGTGAGAGATAGGCTTCATCTTTTGGGATGGCACGCATAGAGATGGTTTTAAAACCAAGTGACTGAAACTCATCCAGTACTTCATGGTTCATTCCCGGGTCAGAGTGGTATGGACGTCCTAAAAGTAAGATCACTACTTCATCATTGACTACGGCATCATCGAGCATCTGATGCCCTTCTTTCATGATATCGACATCATTTTTGTCGAGGGCTTTCCATCCCTGTTCTACTGCCCAGTTATTTTCATCTTCCGTGATATGCAGTCTCTCTTCCCACGTTTGAAAAAGTTGTTTTTTAAGTAACTCTTTATTGTCAAAATTCAATGCATCTTCTACGTAATCAATGTTTTTCTCTTCAAAAAGGTTTTTCTCTTTTGTAAATGCCGAGTAGACCACTTTAGGGGTACCGGAGATAATAGGACAGGAAGTTTGTCCCATCGTGTGTTTGACATAGCCGGGAAGTTCTGTAACAGCAGGAAACCACATATAGGTAAAAGATTTTTTGGCAAACTTTTTGTCGTACATGAGTGAATAGACATGAGACTGTGCTACTTTTGCCGGATAACATGAATCTACAGAACCATATTTAGCACCTTCCAAAAACATATCTTCATTGGAAAATCCTGAAAATTGTATATGCAAAGGATTGATATCAAGGGCTTCAAGGTAGGTACGTAAAAAGGGAGCTAACGAGTAGATATTGAGTACTTTTGGTATGGCAATATGCAGACCCTGTCGATAGACTTTTTTCTCTTCATTTGAAATTTTAAAGTTTCTGCGTACTTCTTTTCTCAGTGTCGGACCCCATCCGCCTAATGTTACTTTGACCTGTTGTTCTGTGATCTGGGCGTCCTCGCTAGGTTTGTTTTCCAAATTATAGGTAGGAGCAAAAAGTGATATAGACTCTTTTTTTACCAGGTTGGGAGTATTTTTTTGTAAGTCTTTTCTGGAGTCTTTGAGTATTTTAAGTGCCGCGTGTGATTCAACCGTACCTTCCTCACAGGAAAACCCTGCAATATAGCGTACTGTGTCAGAAGAGGGGGTCTGTGTATCGATAAAGGTACGTGAACAGTTAATACTGCAGAAATGACAGCGTGTACTTTCATCTGTTTTGGAAGTGTAGGTCATATGTAGGGCTTCTTCAAGTCCTACAAAAGTGGCATAGCCTCGTTCAAGTACAACATCTTTGGCTTCTATGGCAGCACCATAAGCACCTGCTTCACCGGGGTGAGGGTGGACATCCACTCTTGCATGAGGTACTTTATCTTTTATATAATCTACCTGTGCTTTGAGTGCGGCCTGATTGTATTGCGTACCACCCTGAAGTACAAAATGGTCTCCAAAAGCTGCAAGGTTAGGTGCCTGTACCACGTATTGCCATATATTTTTAGGCAAGACTTTGGAGATACCTGCAAAGAGTTCTTCTTTTGTATAGCCTTCTTTTTGAAAGTTGACTCTGTCTGTGTCTAAAAAGACGGCACAGCCGTAGTTAAACATAGGAGCCTGCTTTGCGGCAAAGGCGATATCTGCAAAACCTTCTACGGGCACGCCAAACTGTTTAGACATAGATTGAAGCAGGGTACCGTTACCCGCAGAACACTGGTTGGAAAGGCGGAAATTCTTCATCATGCCATTTTCCATAAATAAGACTTTAATGTCTTGTCCCCCAATGTCACAGATGACGTTTATACTCTCTCCAAAGGCCTTTTGTGCAGACTTCATATGTGCAATGGTCTCAATGATGTTCGCATCTGCTTTGAGCGCACCGTTAAGTACCTCAGCAGCGTAACCCGTCACGCCTAACCCACTAATGTCATAGTAGCCATGTGGATCCTGTTCCTGTATCTTCTCGAGCAATTCAAGGGTGTCGACGATAGGATTACCCTTTGAGAGTTGATAGACTTTTAAAAGTAAGGTGCCATTTTTGTCACAGAGTACTGCCTTAGAAGAGGTTGAACCACCGTCTATACCTAAAAAACAGGTGGTTTTTTCTGTCAGTAGAGGAGGAACAAAAGGTTTGATGGCATAAGACTCTTTAAAGGCTTTCAGTTCCTCCGGGGAGGAGATGAGAGGGCTGTCATTGTTATCATTTTGGGTTGTGCCACCGGTGTCAACCATTGTTTTGAGCTGTATGAGTCCGGTAAAAGGTTTATCATTATTGGCTTCACCTTCACCAAAAATGACCGCACCTAACGCTGCATAATATTGTGCATTATCGGGTACAGAGACCAGTGCATTGATATCCTCTTTATCATAGCTGACCCCGCGTTCATCCCAAATCTCTGAAATACGCATACGCCAGCACTCTTGTAAAAAAGGTAAGTAGGTATTTGGACCGCCTAAAAGCAACACATTGGGCATGAGTGTATTACCGCGTGTGAGTACAGTCAGGTTTTGCATGACAATGGCATCGGCAAGGGAGTTCATGATCTCATCTGCGGGAACAGAGGTTTTAACAAGATTGACTATATCGGTTTCTGCAAACACACCGCATTTGGCTGCTACATGGTGCAGTTTATCTGTCTGAAAGACAAGATTTTGTAACTCTTTACTCTCCATGCCCACTTTCATGGTACATTTTTCTATGGTGGCACCTGTGCCTGAGGCACATTTGTCATTCATGGAGGTCAGTACAGACTTTTTGCCATCTTCACTCTGTTTGAAGTGTATGATCTTTGCATCCTGTCCGCCAAGTTCTACCACGGCTCTGACATCAGGATGTTTATGTTCCACTGCCAGAACAACAGCATTGACCTCTTGGACAAAACGGGCATTAATAGTAGGGGCGATGCGTGAGGCACCTGAACCGGTGATGTAGACTTTATCTATTTTAGTGTAAAGATCAGGATGTGTGTGTGAAAGTTCTTCTAAGAGACGTAAAAGAGTAGGAGCCTGTTTGGTGTCATGAGCCGTGTAAGCTTTGGCTACAATGTGAAAGTGTTTATCGCAGAGTACATATTTTACTGTGGTGGAACCGATATCTATACCTAAAGCGTATTTCTCAATCATGACTTTGGTCATTTTATGCCTTTTGTATTCGCATAGGGTGGATAAATCCACCCTATGCGGGGTTTTCCCTATTTTTGAATGCCCATACTATCCACACTATACCAACTAAAATAAAAGGTATGCTTAACATTTGACCTGTAGTAAAAGGAAGCTCTGTTGTGTAGTCAGCCTGACGAGTCTTTGTGTACTCAAGCATAAAACGCATGATGAACATATAGGTTAAAAAGATACCTGGGAGTATTTTCGTGGCAAATATAGGGCTGCTTTTACGGTAGATCGTGACCAAAATAACCACAAGGAGAAGGTAAGAGAACGCTTCATAAAGCTGTACAGGGTGACGGGGGATCATATCTATCTTTTGAAAGATGATCGCCCATGGTTTGTCTGAGGGTAAGCCAAGTATCTCAGAGTTAAAAAGATTACCAAAACGTACAAATGCAGCGGTGAGCGCACCAGGGATGGCAATACGGGAGAGTAGCCACAGGTATGATTCCTGATATCGTTTTGCAAAAATATAAAGTGCAATAAGTACACCCAGTAGGCCTCCATGACTGGCAAGGCCACCTTTCCATACTTTGAGTATTTCAAGAGGGTTAGAAAGGTAGAATTCTGGTTCATAGGCAAGACAGTGCATCAAGCGTGCACCAAGCACAGCTCCTACCATAACATAAATGAGTAAGTTGTCCAGTACTGCAGGATCTCTGTTTTCACGTTTATAGATCCATTGAAGTATCATGAGTCCAAGAAAAAAAGAGCCTACAAAGAGTAGTCCATACCAGCGCAGCTGTAATGGTCCCAATTCTAAGATATTGGGATTGACATTCCAAATAAAGTGTTCCATAAAATAATTGCCTTATGTATATAATTGAGAGTATTATACTCGTAAATTATTTATTTAAGAGTTGATTTTATCTTTGATCTCTCTGGCAATGGCAGAAATTTTAGTGATTTTTTGAGAATCACTCAAACTTTCATCAAGCAGTACTTTTACAAAAGCAGAACCTACTATGACACCATCTACACCTACAGCTTTGTCTTTAGCAGTGTTTTGGTCTACACCAAAGCCTACATAGACAGGGGTATTAGAGTATTTTTTAATACTTGTGATGATAGGTTGTAAATCTTCAGATTTTCCTGCACCTGTGATACCTGCATATGCCACAAGATAGATGAATTTTTTCGCATCAGTGACAATCTCTTTGATGCGTGCTTCTGTGTCTGTAGGTGCGATGAAGTCAATGAGACTTAGACCAGCAGCTTCAACCATAGGTTTGTAAGGTCTGGCTTCTTCTAAAGGTAAATCAGGAATGATAAATCCATTCACATCTACCTCTTTTGCTTTAGCGATGAAATTCTCCATACCTCTGTGGTAAAAAGGGTTAAAATAACCCATCCATAAAGTGTCTATGTGTGGAGCTATCTTCGCAGAGGCTTCAAATAGGTGGTCTAATTTAAAACCATTTTGAAGCGCTTTAAGATTGGCTGCTTCGATGACAGGACCATCTGCAACAGGATCGGAGAAAGGCATACCAAGTTCTAAGGTGTCAACGCCAGCTTCAGCTAAAGCCAATGCAGCATCTACTGTAAACTCTAATGATGGAAAACCTGTGGTGATATATGCGACTAATTTCTTCAAATAAGACTCTTTTTGTGATAATTTTTAACATTATATGATAAAATGAGTAAAAATATAGATTTAGCACTTAGGATTAAAAGAAAATTATGAGTATTCATACCCCTAAAATAGAGAAAAAAGTAACGTTAACAACGATCGCTAAGATGAAAGGTATTGAACCTATCACCATGGTAACAGCCTATGATGCACTTTTTGCACAGCTTTTTGACGGTGAAGTTGAGATGATCCTTGTGGGTGACAGTCTTAATATGAGTTTTCTAGGAAAAGAAGACACACTTTCTGCCACTATGGATCAGATGATCTACCATACTCAGGCTGTCTGCAATGGTGCAACGTTACCACTTATCGTACTTGATATGCCTTTTGGAACCTATACCTCTCCAGAAGTTGCTTTACAAAATGCAACCAGAGCGTATCAGGAGACAAATGCTCAAGCGGTCAAGATTGAGGGTGGAAAAGAGAGAGCATATATCGTGGAAGCATTGACTCAAAACTCCATTGCTGTTCTCGGACATATAGGGCTTATGCCACAGTTTTTGCGTAGTGAGGGTGGCTATAAAATACGGGGGAAAGATCAGGCTGATATTGATAGTTTGGTTGAAGATGCCAAAGCATTGGAGGCAGCGGGTGTGTTTGCCATTGTGGTTGAAGGGGTAAAAGAAGAGGCGGCCAAAGCCATTACAGAGGCTGTATCTATCCCGACGATTGGTATAGGGGCTGGAAACAGTACCGACGGACAGGTACTGGTATGGTCTGATATGTTTGGTTTCTTTGAAACATTTAAACCCAAGTTTGTAAAACAGTACGGTGAAGGTGCCAAGTTGGTGCGCGAAGGACTTGAAACGTATCGTGATGAAGTAAAAGCAAGAACATTTCCCAGTGATGAGTATACTTATTAATGGAACGTATGGTTGAGATAGAACGTTTTGATGAAGAAATTTCGTATGAAGTCACACTTCGTCCTTCTTCCTGGGATGAGTACATTGGGCAAGAGAAGATCAAAAAGAATTTAAAAGTTTTTATAGAAGCGAGTAAAAAAAGAGCAGAAGCGCTTGATCACATTCTTTTTTTTGGACCTCCGGGTTTAGGTAAAACAACTATCGCCAATATTATTTCTACAGAGATGGGAGCCAATATTAAAACCACTGCTGCCCCAATGATAGAAAAGGCAGGAGATCTTGCAGCACTGCTTACAAACATTGAAGAGGGTGATATTTTGTTCATCGATGAGATCCATCGTATGTCCCCGGCCATTGAAGAGATACTTTACCCAGCTATGGAAGATTTTCGTTTAGACATCATCATAGGCTCTGGGCCTGCGGCACAAACAGTAAAGATAGACTTACCACGTTTTACGCTGATAGGGGCGACCACACGGGCGGGGATGCTTTCCAACCCTCTGCGTGAGCGTTTTGGTATGCATTTTCGTATGCAGTTTTATACTCCTGAAGAGTTAGGAAAGATCGTAATGCAGGCATCACACAAATTAGATAAGATAGCAGAAAATGAAGCTGCATCTGAAATGGCAAGACGTAGTCGCGGGACACCCAGAATTGCCTTACGCTTACTGAAGAGAGTACGGGACTTTGCAGAAGTAGAAGATGAGCAAGAGATCACGCTTTCTCGAGCCAAATATGCTTTGGATGAGTTAGGGGTCAATAATCTTGGATTTGATGAACAGGACATTCAACTTTTGGAACTTCTTGTGTCTGCGAAAAATAAGCCAATGGGACTAAGTACCATTGGTGCTGCGCTGAGTGAAGATGAAGGAACTATAGAAGATGTTTTGGAACCCTATCTGATTGCCAATGGCTACATTGAGCGAACGGCTCGCGGGCGTATAGCCACACCAAAGAGTTATGAACATTTTAAACTTGGCGGAAAGGAAGGTCTTATTGATTAAAAGAAGATCTCCTCTGTGCTTATATACTGTTTCAGACCAAAACATAAGTCAAGGACTACTCAATGGCTAAGACCAATATCATGATCACTGTGCTGTTTTTTATGGCTCTTATTGGTGCATACAGTGTTTATCAGCCTTTTGTTCTTTCCTGGATCGTTGCGATGCTGTTGACTATGGCAACCTTTAATCTTACCAAAAAGATCATAGGCTATACCAACTCTACACATATCTCTGCAGGAATCACTACTACGCTTATGATACTTCTTCTCTTCGCACCGATCGTTTATTTGGCAACGATCGGGGTAGGGTATATCTCACAAATAGACAGTGCAGGTATTAAGGATACTATTCGTACCCTCAAGATTTTTATGGAGGAGATACCTGTTTTAAATGAGTTAAATACAAAGTATCTCAATGAAGACAAAATCACTTTTTACATAGAAGAGTCAACCTCTTATCTTACTCTTGCCGGTGGTGCAGGATTGGGCTTTATGAAAAATATGCTTTTTGTTGTGGTATTTTATTTTTTCATCAATTATTACGGAAATCGTTTTTTTGATATCATTTTAGCCCTATTGCCTGTCTCTCCAGCAAAAGGCACAAAAATGCTTCAAGAGATCTCTTCTACTATGGAAGTGGTTTTTTATTCCATTATTGTGACAGCCATTTTTGAAGGCTTTTTATTTGGAATGATTATGAGTTATTTTGGGTTTAACGGCTTACTTTTTGGTGTGATCTATGGATTTGCTTCATTGATTCCTATTGTGGGAGGGATTATTGTGTGGGTACCTGTGTCACTTTATACCTGGACGAAGATAGACTCCCATACGGCTATTATTATTGCTACTTATTCGATAGTGATGATCTCAGTGATCGCAGATACGATCATTAAACCGATGATCATTCAGGTGATACAGGAAAATCTTCTTAAAAGTACGATACAGATCAACTCCATTGTAATATTTTTCTCTATTATCGCAGGTATGAGTACCTATGGTTTCTGGGGAATGATACTCGGCCCTGCTGTTACTTCCTTTCTTATTGCCATTACCAAAGTCTATTTGGATTATAATGAAAAATAAGTCTGGAGAGATTAACTATCAATTAAACCTGTTAGAAGATAATATGCAAGAAAAGGATCTACCATCATAAAAATACTTATTATAGAAGATGACCCGGAACTGGCACTCATCTTAACCAACTACCTTACAAAATACGATATGGAAGTCATCGGAGCAGAAGACCCTTATATTGGGCTTTCTCTTTTAACCCAGCATGCTTTTGACCTGATCATTTTAGACTTGACCTTACCAGGTATGGATGGTCTTGAACTCATACCTAAAATACGTGATATCTCTAATATTCCTATTATTATCTCTTCAGCCAGAGATGACATTACGGATAAAGTGATCGGTATGGAGCGTGGGGCAGATGATTATATGCCAAAACCCTATGATCCAAGGGAACTTGTGACACGGATTAAAACTATTTTGAGACGTACCCATACTGTAGAAGAAAAAGTAGAAAAAAAAGAAGAGCTTTTTGTGGCTGATGCCAAAGCCAGAGAGATACGCTTTAAAGGAAAGTCGCTGGAACTGACTGCTGCAGAGTATGACATCCTGGGTATGCTTCTACAGCATAAGAACGGTTCAGTCTCACGAGAACAACTCTTATACGAAAGTGAGCATATTGATGATGACAGTTCTATTAAAAATATCGATGTTATTATCTCCCGTATACGACAGAAAATTGCAAAGATCGATCCTGACAATATTTATATTAAACCTATTCGTGGTGTAGGATACCTTCTAACTGACCGTGTCTAAAGAGGAGTTGGAATAATGAGAAATTTATCCGTAACGACTTTTATACATATTTTATTCTCAGTGGCGATCTCAATTTTGATCGCTACATTTTTACTGTTCCTCTCCTGGGACAAAGATAGACGTAAGATCGACGAATATAAACGTTATCAACTCCTTTCACTTACCTTTCTTTCGAAACTACAACTCAACCCTGAACAAGAAGCACTAGATACACTTTATTATGAACTACATGTTAGAAAGGTACCTCCAAACGTCAGAATAAAAACGAAAGAAGAGATAGAATCTCGAGGTGAAACACTCTTTACAGGTGGTTCTGCGAATGGGCAGGTCAGGGTATTTACCCTGGGAGATAAACACTATATTTATGTGCAACGCATGGGATATAACCTTTTACTGGAAGATGACCGGCCAAAAAAGTTTTATTTTGAAATTGCTATTGTCATAGGTATCTTTCTTATAGGATTACTTCTTTTACTTTATGTGGCAGTACTAAAAAAGCTTTATCCATTAAAAACCTTACATAAACAGATACAAAAATTTGCTCAAGGAGATATGCAAACACGTATTACCTACCTTTATGATGATGAGATCGGTAAAATTGCAAAAAGTTTTGATGATACGATCTTGCATATCAATAAACTTTCTGCCTCTAAAAACCTTTTTATGCGTAACTTGATGCATGAACTTAAAACACCTATTACCAAAGGACGTATTGTTGTTGAGATGCTGGAAGATGAGAGTACAAAAAAGATACTGGTTCGCGCGTTTGAACGTATGAACGAACTCATCTCGGAATTGGCTGAACTTGAACGTGTCACCACACAAAGTTTTGAACCCAATTTTGAATATCTTATGCTTGATGAGGTGATACACGAGAGTCAGGATCTTCTTATGGTATCTAAGGAGTGTGTGACCATAGAAGTGGAAAACAGAGCATTGACTTCAGATATAAAGTTACTTTCTCTAGCCATTAAAAATTTACTTGACAATGGTATCAAGTATAGTAAAGACAAACACGTTACACTCAGGTCTGCAGGGGATGGACTGGAAATTATTTCACTAGGGGAAGAACTTCAGCACCCTTTAGCCTATTATATAGAGCCATTTTCTCAGGAAGAGAAACGAAGCTCAGGTTTTGGGCTTGGTTTATATATTGTACATAGTATTTTGGAAAAGTTAGGATGTAGACTGGGGTATAGGTATGAAGATGGTAATAATGTCTTCATTATAGAAGCAGGAGAAGCCTGCCGCATTGCATAATTAAATCCTCTAATCTTTAAGTGACTCTGCGATCAGTTCCAAAGGATTTTTAAAGACAGTTTGAACATCTGCATTGTTCAGTGCTTCACTTAGTTGCACTCTACAGGCTGAACATTCAGCAGAGACATAATGTGCCTTTGTCTCTTTGATCATGGCAGCTTTTGGTTTTCCCGCAGCTTCAGCAAAATGAAATTTTTCTGTTTGCATCGTTACTCCGCCAAATCCACAGCATCTGTTAGGATCAGACATTTCTACCATTGGATAGCTTGGTGCAAGTAGATTACGAGGTTGTTCGTAAATTCCCTGTACCTTTCTTGCATGACAGGGATCATGGTAAGTCACAGCTTCATCAAACTTTTTCCCTTTGTCTTTGAGTATTTGTTGTAAAGGTGTGTTATCATCGAGCCATGCGGTTGCCATGTGTATTTTTTGTGTTACTTTTTTTGCTCTGGTTTCCCATTCTAGCATATCATGGTTTTTAAAGAAGACTTCCCAGTCATGTTTGATCATTGCAGAGCAGGTAGCTTCTGGAATGAGCATGGCATCACACTCATCCATAAAACCCTCAAAATACTCTATGTTTGCTTTGGTCATACGCTCTACCGAGTCTACAGCACCTGTAAAGTAGGCAGGTGCACCACAACAAAGCTGCTCTTTGGGGATAAAGATGTCAATGTTGAGTTCTTTGAGTATTTCTACTAAACTGTCACCTATGCCTACATAATTGTAGTTTGCCAAACACCCTATAAAAAGTGCGACATGTTGGTTCTTTTTCTCTTGCACAGGTGCTGGTATCTCTTCAGGGTAGCTATTAAGAAAACTGACTTTAGAGAGTGAAGGGATCAATCTCCCTTTTTTTACCATAGGCATTCTAAAACGTGCTAAGAGACCCCCTTTATTTTCATCCACTTTGAAAGCACAGGTTTTAAACATAAAGCCAAACTTCATGACGATGTCCATTACGTTACGATTCTCTAACAGATAAAAGGCAATACGTTTAAACCATGCAACACCAAATTTATCGGCAATATCCGCACGTACTTCTTCTATGACCATATCTGTAGCAAGTGAGTTAGGACAGACATCTACACAGTTGGTACATAAGAAACAAGACTCAAAAATATTTTTGGCATTTTTATCCAGTTCTAAATCTCCTTGTTGGTAGGCACCAAGAAGTTCTATAAATCCGCGAGGTGATGTGGTTTCATCCGGGTTGACCTGGTGAATAGTACAAACAGGGATACACTTTCCACACTTGATACAGTCATCACTTGTAGCAGCAAAGTTAAAAATGTCTTCTGGTGTTTTGCTCATATTTCCTCTTAAAATCTCGTTCCCATACTCTGCGTAGGAATGTGTATTTCAGTTCTTGTTTAGTCTATTATAGTTAGGTTATAACAATTCTTTGATAATAAGTCAATGTTTTTATTCTGCTTATTGGAGTTCTTCTGTTACTTTTTTCTTTTTTGTACTGCGACAAAAGAGAAAGAAGTAACCAAAAAAGAAAAAACGCAAGCGACACAAGCTTTTTTATGTCTTTTAATCGCTTACTGGTTCATCTGTATATATGCTTATTGTATAAAGTATTGCGATGCAATGAAAATAATAATTTCTAATTTCTAATTTCTAATTTCTCATCACGCTTCGCGTCCAACCAAACCATGATACCTTTTTGGGCGTGTAGTCTGTTTTCTGCTTCTGAAAAGATAACCTCTGCATGTTTTTCAAAGGTTTCTTCGCTTACTTCATATCCACGGTAGGCTGGAAGACAGTGTAAGAAGATGGCATCATCTTTTGCTATGCTCATGAGTGTTTCATCTACGATATAGCCATCAAAAGCTTTCATACGCTCTTCTTTTTCATCTTCTTGCCCCATAGAAACCCATGTGTCAGTGGTTACGACATCACAATCTTTTACGGCTTCTTTTGGGTCATTTCCAAAAGTGATTTTGGCGCCACTTTCTTTAGCCATTTCCATAGCTTCTAGTATGATGTCGATATCACATTCATACCCTTGTGGTGTTGCAATTCTCAGTTCAAATCCAAGTTTAGCTGCAAGCATGAGCCATGAGTGTGTCATGTTGTTTCCATCGCCTATATAGGCAACAACAGGATTTTTGTCTTTACGGCACTCTATCATCGTGAGGTAGTCAGTCATAAGCTGTACAGGGTGGTAAGAGTCTGTTAGACCGTTGATCACAGGCACTTTGGAGAACTTGGCAAACTCTTCAAGTTTTTCTTGTTCAAAGGTACGTATCATCACCATGTCAACCATACGGCTGATCACACGAGCCGTATCTTTCATGGGTTCACCGCGTCCCAGCTGTATGTCATTGGAAGAGAGAAACAGGCCTACTCCACCAAGTTGATAGATTCCCGTTTCAAAGCTCACACGTGTACGTGTAGAGCTCTTCTCAAAGATCATCCCCAGTGTCTGATGCTCCATGTAAGGTACAAACTTGCGTTGTTTGGTTTGTGACTTTATTTTCTGTGCTAGGGTTATCATCTCCAAGATCTCATCTTTGCTAAAATCTTTGAGTGTTAAAAAGTGTCTCATTGGACTGTCCTTATACATTATCTATAAATGTAAAAATTAAAAGAGATAATTTTACCATAAAAGGGGTTATTTTGTTCTGTATACATAGTTTTTTTTAATGTAGTATTAACATAGTATGATATATAAGATTACAAAGAGAAGACAGAGGAGTGATATAGATATGGATAAACAACAACTCATCAAAGAGATACAAACTGCTTTTAAAGATGTCATACTTAAAGATGGTATAGGGATCAATGAAGCAGATAGAATGGAAATGGGTAATCGTGATGTACTCATACAAAAAGGTAGAAACCTAGACAGAATGTGGTGGAACTCATGGATGGACATAGAAGATAAATACATGGCATCGTACTCTTCAGTGATGGATTATATGGATGCAGCAGGTATCAAATGGGTCATGCCAGCCTATATGACATATATCATAAATCATTACAAGGAAGGTTCTTTTTCTGTAGATTCAACCATATATACTTTAGAGGCTGGAGCCTTAGGTTCTGATAAATTAGATTTATACACAAAAGAACAAAAAAGAGTCATCGCAAGATTTCTACACTTTATGCTAAGCGTTGGTGAAGAATGGGTAGATATTGAATCTGCACAAAATGCACTAGATAAGGTGTGGGGAGAGTATCTTTAAAGTTTGGTGTTTACTTAGTGGGGTAATAGTAAATGCACCCTACAGTTATTTCTGTAAAAGTAGCGCCGCCTCTTTAGCATGATACGTGATGATGATATCTGCACCCGCACGTTTAAATGCCATCATCGTTTCCATCATCACTGCATCATAGTCTATGACACCAGCTTTTGCTGCCATCTTGAGCATGGAATATTCACCACTTACGTTATAGACTGCTAGTGGTAGGGTAGTGTTGTTTTTTACGTCTCTTACTATGTCTAGGTAAGCAAGTGCAGGTTTTACCATGAGTATGTCTGCTCCCTCGGCTTCGTCTGCTACGGACTCAGCTATGGCTTCGTTGCGGTTGGCTGGGTTCATTTGGTAGCTTTTCCTGTCGCCTTTTCCTGGGCTTGACTCTGCTACGTCACGGAAAGGCCCGTAGTAGGCTGAAGCAAACTTCGTAGAGTAGCTCATCACTGGCAAGTTCTCAAATCCAGCACCGTCAAGTCCTCCTCTGATGGCTTGTATCATACCATCCATCATGCCGCTTGGGGCTATCATGTCTACGCCTGCTTTAGCGTGGACTACTGCTTGCTTGGCTAGGTTGTCTAGGGTGATATCATTGTCTACGGTTTCAAGTACGGGGTCTATGACACCACAGTGTCCATGATCTGTGTATTCACAAAAACAAAGGTCGGTAATGACAAACATGTCAGGGTGTGCTGCTTTAACTTCTCTGATTGTTTGAGCAATGATACCGTGTTCACACATCGCGTCAGATCCTACAGAGTCTTTTGTATCAGGGATACCAAAGAGGATGATAGAATAGATACCAAGTGCTTTCAGGTCGTCACACTCTTTGACGATTTCATCGATACTCATTTGAAAAACACCGGGCATAGAACCCACTTCCTCTTTTATACCTGAACCACTTTTGGCAAAAAGCGGATAGATGAAGTCATTGACAGATAAATGTGTCTCTTGGAGGAGGTCTCTTAATACAGGGTTGATTCTTTTTCTTCTAAAACGTGCAAACATTGTGTACCTTAGTAAATATAATTGGATTATTTTACACTAATTAAAAGAAATTCACTATTAATTCTAATTTCTAATTTCTAATTTCTAATTTTCAAGTATAATTTCGTCATGAATAATATAGAAATATCACAAATTGCTACGCTACCAACCAGATATGGCCAGTTTAATATTCAGGCATTTAAAGATGTTGATGGAAAAGAACATTTGGCTATCTTTACTGATGAACTGTCAGATGAACCTATTGTCCGTGTACACTCAGAATGTCTCACGGGTGATGCCATTAGTTCTTCTAAATGTGATTGCGGAGAGCAACTGCACTTTGCTCAGGAACTCATTGGAAAAGAGGGTGGTATGATCATTTATCATCGTCAAGAGGGACGAAATATAGGGCTACTTAACAAGGTCAACGCGTATGCCCTGCAAGACAAAGGTTTTGATACGGTTGAAGCCAACCATCAACTGGGATTTAAAGCCGATGAACGTACCTATGAAGTGGTAGAGTTTATCTTGAAATATTTTGGCATCGAAAAACTCAAACTTCTGACAAACAATCCTCGTAAGATAGAAAGCCTTGGGAACATCAAGATAATAGAACGCCTACCTATAAAAATCGAGTCAAATCCCCACAATGAGGGCTACCTTAAAGTTAAAAAAGACCAGATGGGGCATCTGCTTTAAGTCGAGTAGATCATATAGTTTATGACTCAACCTTATACGTTTAAAACACTCTATAAACAGATCAAAACACAAAAGAGTGATTTTTGGCGTACTTCTCTTTATGGTGTCGTGGCGACACTGTTATTGCTGCCTATCCCGATGCTTATACCACTTCTCATTGATGAAGTACTGCTAGAGCATCCTGGGAAGATGACAGAGATGATCTTTGCTTCTTTTGGGACTAATGAAATATGGGTCTATATCAGTATTATACTTGCCATCGTACTACTATTACGTTTTATGGCTTTTTTCTTTAACAATAAAAAAACGTTTTATACGATAAAGATCACACAAAAGATATCTTATTTACTGCGCCATCGCATTTTACATCATTTGGAACGAGTCTCTATTTCTGAGTATGAAACACTCAAATCAGGAGGTATTGCTTCCAAAACAGTACAGGATGTTGAGGGTGTAAGTGGTTTTGCCGGACAACTGGTCACAACAGTTCTAAGTGCTTCACTTATGTTAGTGGGTATTGCCGCAGTGATGCTGTGGATGAACTGGGTACTTGCACTGTTGGTTTTTATGTTGAATCCTCTTTTTCTTGGATTTTCTAGACTTCTGGGACG
This sequence comes from Campylobacterota bacterium, assembly GCA_030595845.1. Lineage (GTDB taxonomy): Bacteria > Campylobacterota > Campylobacteria > Campylobacterales > Sulfurovaceae > Sulfurovum. Next base: position 8,986 of record JAUVCL010000005.1, on the reverse strand, counting down.
TAAAACAGGCGAATTACTTCGCCGTCAGTATGAAGCGTATGAACTTTATCATGAGTTGTTAAATGAAACATTAGAACTGTTTATACAGGTACGTGCCAGCAATCAGGAGAGAAACTTTTTTGGCATCCTTCAAGGGCGTGCGAAGAAGATAGAAGATGCTTCTTTAGATTATGGTTACAAAGCATCCGTAGCACAGAGCTCTTCTACACTTTTGACCAATACAGTGGTAGATATCTTTCGGGCACTTGGGATCGCTGCCGTGGCGTATTCAGACTTGACCATAGGGATGATGATTGCTTTTCTCTTTTACCTTTCCACCCTTGTTTCTCCCATCCAGCAGTTAATGGGATTGGTTATCTCTTATCAGAGTACCAAACCGGCTCTGGAACGTATCAACACCTTACTCTCACTTTCTCAGGAACCACACTATCCGCATGAAGTAGACCCTTTTAAAGAGAGTAAGACCACCTCACTTGAACTCAAAAATATCAATTTTTCCTATGGTAAAGGCAGTCAAGTACTTCATGATATCACACTGAAAGCAGAAGAGGGACAGAAGATAGCACTTATTGGTCCCAGTGGGAGTGGTAAAACAACTTTGGCTCAGATCATGGTTGGGTTTTACCCTTCACATAGAGGTGACATTCTGTATGGTGATGCACCCATAGAGAAGATAGGCTTGCCTGTGGTACGAGAAAATGTAGCACTCATGTTGCAACAGGCTCTTTTTTTTAACGATACTATACGTATGAACCTTACCCTTTCCAAAAAGAAAAGTGATGATGAGATCTACGAAGCATTGAAAGCAGCACAACTTGAAAGTTTTATACGAACTTTGGAGGATGGACTGGAAACGCCTATCGGTAAAAATGGTATCCGTCTTTCGGGTGGACAACGTCAGAGACTTGCCATCGCACGACTCATACTTTCCGATCCAAAGATCGTCATCTTTGATGAAGCAACTTCAGCACTGGATAATGCAACAGAGTTCCATCTTTATGAAACACTGGCACCATTTTTAGAAGGATGCACGACCATAATCATCGCACATAGAACGACTACTATTAAACAAGCAGACTACATCTACCTTATAGAAGAGGGTAGCGTTAAAGCTGAGGGAACTTATGCTATGCTTGAAGAAGCAGGGGTTATAAGAGAGGATTTCGATGTTACAGAAAGTTAATAAGTTCATAAAACTATCTGGAGAAGAGAAAAAACTTTTTTTCGAAGCCTATATGACATTGGGTATGATGCGTACAGCGATTTTGACAATTTCTTTTAAACGTTTAACACGTTCCTTGGAACATGTAGCAAAGAAAAAAGAGTTACCAACACTGGGTGAACAAGAGATAAAAACTGCACAGAAAGTAGGTCAAGCCATTATGAGAGCTTCTATATATACCCCATGGGAAAGTGCCTGTCTTGCACAGTCACTTACTGCACAAAAAATGTTACAAAAACGAGGGATCCCTGGAGTGTTTTATCTGGGTGCTGCAAAAGATGAAGAGGAAAAAAGTAAAATTAAAGCACATGCCTGGTCACAGTGTGGAGATGCCATTATCACTGGTGGTGGGGGGCATGAAAGTTTTACTGTGCTTTCTGTGTTTTGTTGGGGGAGAGAATGATCGCATATAATCACTATATAAAATTTATTCCGGAACTAAAAAACAATAAAAAGATGGAAGGTACTTATTCTAATATAATTACAGTTCAAGAAAATGCAACTTTTAATTTGGATGAAAAATTACTTTGTGAGTTGACATTTTTTAATAATCAAGGTCGTGAACTCTCACTCTATACAGATCGAGAGTTTGCACGTACTCAAGAAGGCCAGTTTTGGACTTTTGAAGTGAAAGGTGTTGTGACATTCTTTTGGCATAGTGAAACTTTAGTTTTGGAGTATATTAGACATGACAACTTTACAGAAGAATTATTAGAGTACTGGTGTTTGCATATTGTTTTACCAGTATTTTTTACGATAGAAGAGACTTTTAATTTTTTACATTCAGGTGCAGTGGAAATTGATGGAAAGCCCATTCTCTTTATTGCAGAATCTTTTGGTGGAAAATCTACAATGACAGACTTTTTTATGAAGCAGAACCATACAATCATCTCTGATGACAAGGTAGCAACGTATGAAAAAGATAGTCAGTTCTTTGCAATTTCTTCTCATCCTCACCACAGGCCTTACCGTAAAATGGAAGATTTGGGTTTTCTTGTTGAAAACTTTGCAATGCTACCTAAGCCTATTCATGTTATGTATGAACTGGAAAAAGGAGAGGTTGACACGAAAATTACTATCATTGAACTTAAAGGTACGGAAAAGTTTATCTCATTACGTTATGCAAGTGAGATGAACTTGTTTTTTCAAAAACAAAAACATTTTGAGTATTTAATGAAAATGGTAAAAAAGGTACCCATTTTTAAAGTAAAAGTACCTTGGGATCTGGAACGGCTAGGTGAAGTTCATGATGCAATATGTAAGCATAGTCGTAATGTTGAAATAAGGAAGAATTGATGAGTGGAATTTTTGGTGTATTCAATCGAAATGGTAAACCGGTAGACAAAGAGATTGCTAACACAATGCTTGATGCAATGTCTTATTGGAATCCAGATGAATGTGATGTATTTATAGATGGACCTGTTACACTAGGTCATACAATGCTTTGGAATACACCTGAATCCAAATATGAGCATATGCCCTTAGTACAAGAAGCTTATGTAATTACAATAGATGCACGTATAGATAACCGTGATGAACTTGCCAATGAACTAGAATTACCTAACCGTCCACTAGAAGAGATTGGTGATAGTGAATTCGTTTTAGCAGCCTATAAAAAATGGGGGGAGGATTGTGCAAAATATTTACTTGGAGATTTTACTTTTGCTATATGGGATGAGATAAAAGAACAAATATATTGTGCTCGTGATCACATTGGGATTAAACCATTTTATTATCATTTAAGTGATGATTTGTTTATATTTGGAAATGATACACGAGGTATTATAAGTCATCCTGATGTATCTAGAAATTATTGTAATCAAATGATATTGGCATATATGCATGAGATAGAACAAAAAAATTTAACATTTTATGAAGATATAAAAAAAATCCAACCTGCTCATATTTTTATAGTGACAAAAAATATAGTTAAAAATTTTACTTATTGGAAAGCAGAAGATAGTAAAGAAATTCGTTTGAATACAGTAGATGATTATTCTAATATGCTTAATGATCTATTGTTAAAATCTGTTAAAGCGCGATTAAGATCTGATTATAGTATGGCAGCTCATTTAAGTGGAGGACTTGACTCTTCAGCAATTGCTGTATTGGCTGCAAGAGAACTGAAAAAACAGCATAGGAATATATTAACGTATAGCTGGTTACATAGTCCGACAGAGAAAGATGATCATACTCATTTTGAATGGTCAAATGCAGAAAGAGTGGCAAAACTTGAGGGGATAACACATAATTATATTAATATGAATATAGAAATCTTTAATGATATATATAAGAATCTCAATATTTCACATATGGATAGATTGGACTTTTGGAATGAATTTCTTGTTAGGAAATCTGTAAATAAAAGTAAAGCTCGTACTATTCTCTCTGGTTGGGGAGGAGATGAATTGGTTAGTTTTGATGGAGGTGTATCGATATATGCAGAACTATTTTGGCAAGGGAAGGTATTTGACTCTATACGGCATTATTATGTAGAATCAAAAAAGTCGAATTCTTCATTATTGACTTTTGGAAAAACTATATTAAAGGAATTGGTTCTACCAAGTTTTTCTAATAAGTATTTTGATAGGCTATATAATCGTTTTTCTTCCTCTTTCTATTCTGATATTGACCCTTTGGAAAATATGAAAGATGATTATCTTGAGAATGTAAAAGATATTAGTATAAAACCACATAATGAACCAAGAAACCTTGCATCAAGGGCAGAACAGTTGAATAGATTTTATTTGGGTTCGTTAACTGGTCGTACAGAATCTTGGGCATCGTCAGCATTTAAAGTACATATAGAGTACAGATATCCATTGTTAGATAAGCGTTTAGTAGAATTTGCTTTAGGCATTCCATTGGATTTATATGAAAGAGATGGGCATAATCGATATTTATATCGGTATGCAATAAGTGATTATATTCCTAAAGATATTGTTTGGAGTAATACAAAACATGAAAATGAAAGAGCAGATAAATATATTAGACTTCTATTTGAATTTTTAAAAAAATGGTTAAATGAGCATAAAAATCATTATAGTAAATATGTGCACAATAAATATATTGATATTTGTAAATTGATTAAGTATATAGAAAATATAACGGATGAAGAACTTAAATTGGATAATATGATACAAATAAGGAAAATGATGATAGCTGGAAAATCAATTTTATTGTTACACATGATTGATTAAGAATATTTATGTTATAAACTTGAAATCTATTTAGGGAACAGAAAGGATATAACAGAATGGAAAATAATTTTTCTAAGATTAAGAAAGAGTGGGTTACACCACAAATCAATACAATACAAATAAAAAGAACATTAGGTTCTAAAGCAAGTGGACTTGAGTCAAACTCTACATCAAATAACGGTAAGACTTAAGATTAACTTCTCTTATTTCTACCTCTTATGAGATAGGAATAGTAGGAGTTTTTTTCTTTTAAAATAATTTTATATTAAGTTTATTTAGTAACTTATTTTCTCATTCTCCACCAACAACCTCCAAACATAACTCTTAACCACATCGCTAGTATAAAGGTTTTGTAATTTTTTAAAAGCTTTAATACTCCTACTCGTTTGAGGCCCAAAAATACCATCTATTTTTATAAACAGAAGTCTTTGAAGAAGTTCTACGGATTCTCCTCTGCTTCCAAGTTTAAGATCTGGTAAGTCATCTGCTTTAGTACTTACTAACGGTGTCAATGAGATATCATTTTTATTGAGTGAACCGTATCTGTCTAAATCCAATACTTGATTGTAGTTAAAAACAGGACAGGCTTTTTTAGAGATCTCACAATGACCATGAAAAGAGATGTTTTCATAGTTGTGCTCTATTTGGACTGCAAGTTTGTTGAGTGTCTCAAATTGTGCTTGTGTAAAGTTTTCTTCTTTTAGACCATGCATACAAATGGCTAAAGTATAGAGGTTATGACCTTTTTGTGCAGCGGGTGTTTTTTCAATGTCTCTTCCATACTCCAAAGTACCATCTTTTTGTATGAAGAAATGGTACCCAACATCAGAAAAACCACGTGCCAAATGCCATGACTTTATGGTACTTGCGTTGTCATGATGAGCATGGTCTGATGCCGAGCAGTGGATGAAGACTCTGTGGATCTTTCTGGATGGTTTTGTGAACATGGTTTTCCTTAAACGTGTTTGGATGATGTGATTAAGGACAAGAGAAGTAGTTTATCATTAAATGTTTAATGTTATACTTTGACAAAATAATTTTCAGGAAAATAATAATGAATAGAACACTACTTACTTTTGTTACAGCTATCATGTTAATGACTACACTTAATGCAGTTAATCTTATAGTCGATCAAACAAAACTTCAAGAGATCAAAACAAAAAATAAGGTCTTGCAAGACCCTGTACTGCATCTAACAGGGGCTATAGAAAAACCTGACTCTTACATTTTAAAGCTTGAAGCAAGATCAGCTAATGGATCACAGCGTATCACGGCATATTTAGACAAACAGACGAATGAACTTTATATCGGTTCTGCTTATGACAAAGAGGGGAATATGATCACTTTTCCACAAGATGCAAAAGTCATACAAGAGGGGGTGGCTTTTTCATACGGTAATGGGAGCAAAGAGATCTATATCGTGACAGACACGGAGTGTCCGTACTGTAGTCAATTTGAAAAATCGGTGGCAGGTAAATTGAGTGATTATAGAGTGAATGTGATATTGATGTCTCTCTCTTTTCATAAAAAAGCGCCTGCGATGATAGAGTGGATCATGCAGGGCAAAGATGATACTGAGAGGAAAAAGAAGTTTGAAGAGTTGATGCTCAAAGGTTCTACAGAATATCAGACACTTATAAAAGATGCCAAAAAACCTTTTGTCTATTCTGCTGAAGTGGAACAGGCTATGAAAAAAGTAGATAAAGCAGTCATGGAACTCAACGTGAGAGGTACTCCAGCAATTTATGATTCAAATTTTATGCCTGTATCACAAGAGCAATTGTTAAACAGCAAATCTAAAGGAGGTAAAAAGTAATGAATCTCAATCAAAAGGTTACCTTTGCAGAGACAGTTTTTGCCCAGGAAGTAGATGGAGAGATGGTTCTTCTGGACATGGAGAGTGAAAATTATTTTGGACTTGATGAAGTAGGTACTGCTATCTGGCAGGCGATGCAGGAGAAAGAGACCTTGAAAGAAGTGCTGGATCTGTTGTTAGAACAGTATGAAGTTGAAGAAGAAATGTTAGAGAATGATCTTTTTGACTTTGTTGGGAAGCTTGTGGAAAGTGGATTGGTAAAGGTAGAAGAGCATTGAATCTAGGACAATATTTAGACAATGAAAAAATCATTTTAGAAAGTGATATCATCATGAAATTAGAGAACTTTGCTTCTCTTTTACATGAATGGAATCAAATACACAACCTTACAGGTGCTAAAACGATAGATGCGATCTATGTGAATATTGTAGATTCTCTTTTTCCTTTAACATTTATAAAAAAACCCAAAACACTGTTAGATGTAGGAACAGGAGCAGGGTTTCCCGGAATAGTATTGGCTATAGCTTTACCTGATACCAAGGTGGTACTCGCCGAACCACTCAAAAAACGTGTTTCATTTTTAAAGTATGCTGTCATAGATTTGGGACTTCCTAATGTTTCCGTAGAAGCCAAAAGAGTAGAAAAAGTAGTGCATGAAGCTTTTGAAATGATAAGCTCACGCGCAGTGACCAATACCAAGTTACTGCTAGACTTGACAAAAGAGATCTCTGATACGCATACGGAGTATCTTTTTTATAAAGGTTCTCGTGTATTTGATGAGATAGAAGATGTACAACATCAGTTAGTTTATGATATAGTACAAAAAAATCAACGAAATTATCTCTATATTAAGGGTCAAAGATGATCTTAAAACTCATTGTTTTTGCTGTAGTAGGATTACTTATTTATAAATTCTTTGGAGGGAAACTTCCAACGTTCGGGAAAAGCCCACATGAAAAAAAACTGGATGAAGATACACTGGTAGAGTGTGAAACCTGTCATACTTATGTGACGGTTAAAGAGAGTATTATCGTGAATGGTAAGTATTACTGTTCAGAAGAATGTACACCATAAATACCAAAGGAAGAAGATGATCATTATTGGACATCCCTGGATAGAAAGTAATCGTTTTTTAAAAGTTTTTTCTATCAAGGACATCGAGAAGAGTCAGCCCAGTGACATCGTTTTACTTGAGCCTTTGGTTGATTCACATAATCATGCGATACATTGCAAAAACAATAACATACCCTTTGCCGTGCTAGTGAGTACTTTGGAAGATGCACTCTTCGCCAATTCTCTGGGTGCAAAATACATTATTTGTGAAGAAGAAGATGCCCTTATGATCCAGCCTATTGCTACAGAGTATCTTTTTGATACACGTATCTTGGTACTTATTCACAGTGAAAAAGAGATCTCTAAGATCGCAAGAGCTAACGTAGACGGTGTGATCTTTTCAGAGGCTATTAGTTAATATTTATGATAGAAGATATCAAACGTTATAAACTCACCTATACAATAATCATACTCAATAGTATTGTCTATCTATTTTCTTCATTTTTCAGTCAAAGTTTTATAGATATGGATATGAAAACGCTTGTTAATATGGGGGCCTTGTATGGTCCGTATGTGGTGCAGGAAGGTGAATGGTGGAGACTGTTTACAGCGATGTTTTTACATGGGGGTATGACCCATCTGCTTATGAATATGTTTTCACTCTATATTATAGGTCGCGGGGCAGAGATGTATTTTGAGAAGAATGCATATATAAGCATTTATCTTTTTTCTGGACTGATAGGTGGACTTGTCTCTTTGTTTGTACATCCTGGATCTGTGGGTGTAGGTGCTTCTGGTGCTATTTTTGGTGTTTTTGGTGCTTTGGCAGGATTTTTCCTGGCGCATAGAGACAAGGTTGCCACACATGCCAGAGCCTTTATGAAAGATTTCAGCATTATTATAGGGATAAACCTTGTGATAGGATTATCTATTCCTTCTGTAGATGTCTCAGCCCATTTAGGGGGACTTGCCGTAGGGATTGTAGGTGGATATGTACTTTCTAAAAACCCCAAATGGATTTTGGCTTATTCTGCTGCTATGTTGGCTGTTATGATACTTATGGGTAGGTTCCTCTCCGGTGAGTATGTCTCAACACTTGTTTAGGTTAGTCTTTTTTAGGTTACTTTTTCCTGTTTTGTTTCTTGCAGGATGTACCGTTACAGCTCCTTTGATGCCACAAAAAAACATGACACAACTCTCTACACTTTTGCAGGCATTAGATGAGAATATTTCTCAAGTAGAAGCTATGCAGCTCTCCAGAGATATCTTTGAACACACAGACAAGCTAAGTAAAGCGTTTAACATGACTTCACCTCCTCTGTGGCATAATTTTTTAGTTAATGCAGGGATACGTGAAAAAGGGCTTTGTTATCATTGGAGTGATGCATTGTATGTATATTTGTCACAGAAAAACTATGCTTCTTTTGATTTTCATCTCATGGGTGCAAATATAGGGGAGTATTGGTATGAACATAATGTATTGGTGGTGATTGAAAAGGGTGGAAAAGTGGAAGAAGGTATCATTATAGATCCGTGGAGAGACTCTGAAAAACTTTATTTTTCAAAAGTAAATGAAGATACACAATATCATTGGCAACATAGAGAAAATCGAGGGTGCCAACGATAATAATTTAGTTTATAAGAGGCTCTTCTTCCATACCTGCTTCACGCAGTTCAGCTTCTTCGGCTGCTTGT
>JAUVCL010000187.1 GCA_030595845.1 Campylobacterota bacterium | reverse complement strand
ATAATTTGTGGAGTATTATTTTCATTATTTTGCATATAACTGCCTTGTTTTTTACATTCAAACTTATTTTAACTGAATTAAGTTGATAAATAAAGATGCAGTGAGTATATTTTTATTTATTTGTCTATGCCTTATAGTCTTTGCTCTTTACATAAGATTTATCTTGAGAAGGAAAAAACTCTATGTTGAGATGTTTGACAAACTATGTGAGTTTTTCATTTATGAAATGGTCATTTAGAGTTAGTTACTGTTGTAGTATACTTTTTTATATGTTGTTAATCTTTGTAGAGGTATAATGCTACTTACGGTAAGTCCCTGCAAGCACACTTGCCTTTTTATAATGACCTATGATTTATTTAAAAGTGTCAGTGCAATTGTCAGTAAAAACACTCAGAAACACCCATTATTCGCTGACACTGTTTTTTATTTTTTTTGCCTATACCCTCTTAACCAGCGGTACAGGCTTGTTTCTTAGGTTTTTACATAAATTAGGGTTGAGGTTCAATTCCCCTCATCTCCACCATACTCAAAATATCAAAAAACAGTACCCATACGATAATTTCATACTTTAAGGGATAGAAGTATACAATTGAACTTTTCATACATGGTTTCGTATGTAAGCTCAGTTGTGCTCAAAAACTAAAAGAATAAAAAGAACAATATTGAAAACTTTAAAAGAAAACAATACCGAAGTCACTAAGGATGTACTTTTACATCAAATATTTCAAGAGATCTCTGAAGAAAATAAAGAGATTGATGGTGAGAACTATCTACTAGACGATATCATCCCCATCCCTAAAACAAAATTATCAAAGATACGAGAGATACAAAAGAAGAGACAGTGGTTTTTTATTGCATTGCTTGTGGCCAGCATCGTTTATGTATTGTTTACTACAGATATGGAATCAACACAAAGTGAAGTACAAAAGAGCAATAATGACATCTATGCTATTCCAAAAGCCAATCAAATAGTCAATCGAAAAGAAGAGACTGCACTTTTAGGTGAACTAAAAGAGGATGCTGAAAGTCATGATATCAAGATAAAAACAAACCCCATACAAATACTAGAAGAAGTAAAACCCCACGCTATTAATAAGCCAAAAGAGCCACAAACAACAAGAGAAAAAGCCAAAGAAGCACTTTTTATGCAGATGCAAACTAATTAAACACTAACCTTAGGTATATCAGGAGATAAAGCCGTGGTCACTTCATAAGAAATGGTCTTAAAATGCTCTGCTACAACTTTAGCATCATGCATCACACATATCTCCTCTTTATCTGACTCAAGTGCGATAAAATCCATGGAAACACGTCCAAGAAGAGCTAAGCCTTCACTTGTCACATAAGGGTTTTGTGTATTATCTCTACACCATCCGTCACCATAGCCTAGATCATAGGTGGAAACCAACATTTCTTTGTTTGCCATAAAATCTCCACCATAGCCCATACGCTCTCCGGATTTCAATACTCTGCTCGAAACCTTTTTGGCATGTAGTGACATTACCGGACGTAACACTAATTCATCAAAAGGTTCTGCTAATTCATTGTATCCATACGCACCTATACCCACGCGTACTAAATCTTCATCAAAATGTTTCATACGTAAAATAGCTGCTGAATTATGAGAATGAAATCTTACATTTTCAAAACCTGCCTCTTTCACCCTCTGTTTCACCATTTCAAACTGTTTTTGTTGCCAAAAGAGTTCGGAACTTAGTTCATCTGCAGATCGGTAATGTGTCATGATGCCTACAAGGTTTAGGTTTTGTTCTTTTATCAGATGAAGTGCTTCCTCCAACTCATCCAAAGCGATCCCGTTACGGTGCATACCTGTATCGACTTTGAGTTCTACTTTTGCATCTTGCTCGGCCTTGGTGATGTCTGCTAAAGTATTGATAGTAAAGGAGTATACATCATCTTTTACTATACTATCACCAAGGATGAGTACGGTTTCAAATAAAGATTTGATCAACTCTGCTTCAAACGTTTTTCTCACCACTGCATGTTTAATACCAAACTCAGATGCAAGTCTACCCATAAGCTCAAGTCCGTGACCATATGCGTTGTCTTTCAGTACAATAGCAATCTTCTCTACTGAGCCGGTTTTTAATGCAATTTGGTTAAGATTATGATAGAAATTTTGTTTATTTATTTTAATAAATGCCATGGGAGATTATAGCAAAATCTTAAAAGATAAAAAAGGGTTACAATGCAGGAAAATGTTACAAGAGTTATGCCCGCAGAATGGGAGAAACAACGTGCCGTACTCATGTCCTTCCCCCATGAAGAGACAGATTGGCATAACACAGAGTGTGATGCAGATCTAAAAGATTCACTCTCCCCTTTTATACGCATTGCACAAGCCATCGCTTATGGGGAAGCCGTTTATATCATTTGTAAAGATAAAAATAAGATCGCTTCCATGTTCTGTTATACCCGAAACCTGACATTTATAGAGATCCCCACTAATGATACCTGGATACGAGATTATGGATACATAAGCATAAAAGAAGACAAGGAAACAAAGCTTCTTGACTTCACCTTTGACGGTTGGGGCGGTAAATTTGAAGCTTCACTTGACAATGCTGTCAACAGGACTTTACACAAGAAAGGCTACATGGGTATCACAGCACTGGAAAGCACAGATTTTGTACTTGAGGGAGGCTCCATTGAAAGTGATGGAGAAGGAACAATCCTTACGACTACGGCATGTTTATGTAACCCCAACAGAAATACCGGACTGAGCAAAAATGCAGTGGCAGAGACTTTACAACAACACTTGGGAATCCAAAGGATCTTATGGCTTGACCATGGGTACCTTGCGGGAGATGATACGGATAGCCATGTAGATACCTTGGCACGCTTTGTCAATACTGAAACCATCATGTATGTTCAATGTGATGACCATGAAGATGAACATTATGAAGCACTGCAAAAAATGGAAATGCAACTCAAAACATTTAAAACAAAACAAGGAAAAGCTTACAAGCTCATAGCGCTGCCTATGACAAAAGCCATTTATAACAGTAAAGGAGAAAGGCTACCAGCAACCTATGCCAATTTCCTCATCACTAATGATGCACTGATCTACCCCTCTTACAGTGATAAAAGTGATGCTCAAGTGGGAGAAATATTTAAAGATCTCTTTCCAGATAAAGAAATTATCCCTGTCAATTGTTTAAAACTCATAGAACAGGGAGGAAGTCTTCACTGTTCTACAATGCAGATAGCATATTAAGATTTTTTCGTTCTTATGCTAAAATAACAAAAAACAAAAGGTCATGTTTATGAAAGTTGCACTCATTCAAGAAACATATGCTGGTTCTAAAAAGGCTACCCTCAATTTAACAGTCAGCAAGATCGTTGAAGCAGCACAAAGCGATGCCCAACTCGTTGTCTTGCAGGAACTGCACCAAAATGAATACTTTTGTCAAAGTGAAGATACAAAGTTCTTTGCCTATGCGAACAGTTTTAAAGAGGATATCCATTTTTGGAGTCAGGTTGCCAAAGATAATAATGTAGTACTTGTGACTTCTTTGTTTGAAAAAAGAGCGGCGGGACTTTACCATAACACCGCTGTAGTCTTTGAAAAAGACGGATCTGTTGCGGGTCAATACCGTAAAATGCACATCCCTGATGATCCGGGTTTTTATGAAAAGTTCTATTTTACTCC
>JAUVCL010000223.1 GCA_030595845.1 Campylobacterota bacterium | reverse complement strand
GAAGGAGCTGTACAGAGAGTCCGTCCAAAACTGATGACGGTCTTTGCTATCTTGGCAGGACTGCTGCCTATTATGTATAACCACGGTGTCGGCTCAGAAGTGACCCAACGCATCGCCGCACCGATGATTGGTGGGGTTGTCTCTTCTGCAGTGCTGAGTCTTATTATCATTCCTCTACTGTATGAGATCTATGCGAAGTGGTTGCTTCGTAAAAAAGAGCAAGAGCAACTGCCCACAGATTAATGAGATTAGTACAATAGTAAAATCATGCTAATCCTAAAAATCTGTGGGCAAACGCTCTTAAAAAAGGAAAATAAAATGAGATTATTATTGATATTTATAACAACACTGCTATTAGTGCTAAGCACAGGCTGTAACGAAAAAGACAATGCCGCAAAAGAGTCATCTGGAATGAGTGCCGGTATGAAGTGTGGCGCGGGCAAGTGTGGAGCCAACATGTTTGATGGTAACGCCGCGGTTGCCAAGAAAAAAGCCAATATCATCAAACAGATGCAAGAAAATGATCCCCGAAGAGATTGTGTTGCCAATGCAGAGACGACAAAAGAGGTCTACAACTGCGTTCGCGATCCTGAAACAGGAAAACTCTCTAAAAGCTTTAGTGGAGAGGCTGTAAAAGAAGGCAGTATGAAATGCGGTGCAGGCAAATGTGGAGCATCAATGGGAAAAGTTGAACCTGAAATGAAGTGTGGAGCAGGTAAATGTGGTTCTATGTAGTTTAAGGTTACCTACTTTAACACTGATCAAACAGTTGAGTTTTTGTTATCACAAGATTCTGTGCACATTTAAGAGGCGAAGATGTAAAGTAAACAACTACTTGTCTTTCTTTAATTTCTTTAATTCATTCTCCAACTTAGCCGTCCAGTTTTTTGTCTGAAATGTGTCATATAGTGTAAGAAGTCGAAGAATCAAAATTAATAATATAAAAGTAACTACAAATGCCCAGAACACGCCCATGAAGTTAGAAAGATATGAAACTGATAAGTAGACTCCCCCATAAAAAGCAATACCAAGTAGCAATACCCCAATAATAACCCCCACATAAGTCATGAAAATCCTTTTATTTTATTATACTCAAATGTGGAGCATCGATGGGATAAGCTGAACCTACGATGAAATTCGGCGATGGAAAACGTGGTTCGATGTAACCCTTAGGTACGTAGGGTAAAAAATATCTTTTCACCGACAGGCTTACCGTTTATTTGAAGTTCGATAGCCTGTTCTCCTTCATAATAACGGCGTGTTGTTGCCTCTTTTAACGGATGTTTTTTGCGCAGTTTCACGATGGCGTTGGAAAGGATGGCTTTTGATGAAAGTTTAAAGACCTTTGGTCTCAATTCAGCATTCGCTTTTTTGAAATAGAGAAGATAATCAACAACGATCTTTTCAGGTTTGCTATTTTTAAAATGAAGCTCGCAATCAAATTCTAAACTTTCTCCCAGGGTGACGATAGGTGTAGTAACTGCGAGTGTAGCACTCTCTATAGCTATCTCCGGATCAAACCCTAACAGCTTCAGCGCTTCGGGATGTCCCTCTTTGACAAGGGAACGGGTAGCGTGTTTGATGATCCACTCCACATCTTTTACACCCTCTTTTTGCCACTGCTCTAAAAATGTTACTACTGTATCAGGGTTGTCTTTGCCTATATCATTAAGATTGTTGGCAATGGAGCGCTGCACAAGACGGGTAGGCTCATTTTTAAGAAGTTCAAGCAGTGCCAAAACAGGTGTCGGATCTTCCATAAAACTATAAAGCCGAGAGGAGAGTGGCAGCCTTGGGCGGGTCCCTTCACTGACAAGTCTTCGAACATGACAGTTGTCGCTTTTTGCACATGCTTTGAGATACTCCAAGGTCCGTTTCTCCTCCTGTTCCAAAAAGATCCGAATCGCCCATTCAGAGGTAAAGCGTTTGGTCATCTCAATGAGTGCCTGCATGGAGAGTTCATAGTGTTCTGTTC
>JAUVCL010000010.1 GCA_030595845.1 Campylobacterota bacterium | reverse complement strand
ATAGTTATCTTTTACTTCAATGGTTATTTTTTGCATGAAAACTCCTTTATTATCTTTATTTTCTAATTATAACAAAAAATCAATGATTTTCTGACAAGCTTCCCCGCTACAAGCAACGGAGTATTAACTTGATATAAATTTATCATCGGAAAATAAGGGGCATGTAGGGGAGGAGTCCTATCTCCTCCCATGGATGCAATAAAAATTAAACATACATCTCATGCAAATGTTTCAGGCGGACACGGAGGTACCGCCCCTACAAAAACAAAATTGACTGATCAGCTAATCAAAATAACCCATAAAAAAATCAAGTTTTGTTTTTAGTTCAATCAACTCATTTTGAGAAAGTATTGTCAAAGGTTCTGTAGATACCACCCTTTTCAGGTCAACGGTACACATCCAGTTAATGATGAGCTCACTCTCTTTTTCAAGTTTTTCTCTTGCAGGTAATTTAAATCTGAACCTTCCACCTTTAATGTCTGTGGTCAACGGTACGACCAACACACTTTTAAATCGGGCTACATCAAGGTTATCATTCACATAGTTACTTTGCAATATCATAGCAGGTCTTATTTTTCCCAATTCACTCTGGTATTTTTTACCGAAATCGACCAGATATATCTCTCCTCTTTTAATGTCCACCGACTACCGCCACACCATCAAAATCTTCTACAAAAGAGTTTTTTATATCTTCTCGTATAGCCTCTTTGACCTGATCTTGAAAAAGAGAATAGAGTTTATATGGCATAAACACGCCTTTTTCAAGATGTGTTTTTGCATCTTCAATGATCACTACATCATCTCCATTCATGTATTTCGTCATCGTTTTTTGAAATGAACGAACACCTTCATATACCAACATCATGACTCCTTTATATGTATGTTACAGTATTATCAGTATATCATGTTGTATCACTGTTGTCAATGCATCTATT
This sequence comes from Campylobacterota bacterium, assembly GCA_030595845.1. Classification (GTDB taxonomy): domain Bacteria; phylum Campylobacterota; class Campylobacteria; order Campylobacterales; family Sulfurovaceae; genus Sulfurovum. The sequence continues at coordinate 21,953 of JAUVCL010000010.1, read as the reverse complement.
ACCCCACCAAAAAACAAAGACAAAGAGGTGATAGTGATCACTCATTTATTTTATTTCCTGATTGAATTTGTTTATATAATCTACAAGAAGCGTGATATACTCTGATGATAAATAGTTCACTTTGTCAAATACACTATTTCTTTCCAATATTTTCAATATACCACTCAATAGCCTCTTCCATCCCCTGATAAATATCATGCGTTGGAGCATAACCTACAAAGTTTTGTGCTTTTGAGATGTTGGCATTTGAATGACGGATGTCTCCGGGGCGGAAATCTCGATAAATCGCTTTCTTGGTGATTTGTGACTGGTGATTTGTGATTGGTGAATTGTTAATCTCATTTTTAATGAGTTTGTAGAGTTCGTTGAGGGTGTTTCTTCCTCCAACGGCTACATTGAACGCTTCGCCGAAGGCTTCTGTGTTGTCTGTGGTTCCTGCAAGGAGGTTCATTTGGATTACATTGTCTATGTAGGTGAAATCGCGGCTTGTTTCGCCATCACCGTTGATGTAGACATCTTCACCTTCAAGAAGAGAACCAACCCATTTAGGAATGACCGCAGCGTATGCACCATCTGGATCTTGTCTTCTTCCAAAAACATTAAAATAGCGTAAACCAAGTGTTTCCATACCGTAGGTCTTTAGAAAAACACCTGCGTAGAGTTCGTTTGTCATTTTCATAGCTGCGTAAGGAGAAAGAAGATTACCCGTACGTTCTTCTACTTTAGGAAGCTCTTTTGAGTCACCATAGACAGAACTGGAACTTGCATAGACAAAACGTTTAATGCCTGCATCTTTAGCTGCTGTTAGCATGTTAAGAAAACCTGTGATGTTAGAACGGTTAGAAGTCACTGGGTCAGCTATGGAACGAGGTACAGAACCAAGGGCAGCTTGATGCAGAACAATGTCCACACCCTCACAGGCTTTTACACAAGTATCAAAGTCTGCAATGTCACCCTCTATAAAAGTAAAGTTCTTCGTCGCTTCTTCACCCACTGATGCCAAAATGTCATCAATGTTGTGCTGATAACCTGTAGAAAAGTTATCTAACCCAATAACCTTTTGATTGTGTGAAAGTAAAAATTCAGATAGGTTAGAACCGATGAAGCCGGCGTTACCGGTTACAAGCCATGTTTTTTGTTCTGTTTTAAATGTTTCTAGCAGTTGCTCAAAAACTGTCATTGTGTTCCTTGTTTCTATTCGTATTTAACATATTTCAGTAATTAGTTTTTCTAAATTCTCTTGGTCAGTCCTAGATAGACTTCCAACTTTTGTAAGCATATGACTTTTTTCAATCGTTGCCACAGTCGACTTAAAAATAGATGGTTTTAACAGTCCGGAAGCTTCCCAGTTGATTACCTCCAATTCAAAATCCAATTTATTGTTTACATTGCTGGAGATAGCCAAGATCAGTAGAGTATCTCTACTATTCTCATTATACATATTCGATGAAACCACTACTGCAGGACGTGCTTTATATTTTAAGCTGCTTGCAAATGGAAATTTGACTATGACAACATCATACTTCGAGATATTTGTCATATACACTATCCTCTTGGTTATCCCATACTTTTTTTAATGATTTTTGAGAAATTTCAATAAAATCTTTTTGCTCTTTATCTTCATTGATGACCTCATACTTTTTCACAACATCATCTTTTAAATTTTGGATAATGTTTAACACGATATCTAATTTAGAGTCTTCTATTTCTAATTTTATTGTTCTCATACACAATCCTTTTTAACATCTATTATACCAAAATTCACTATTCTGTGCGTAAACCCTAAAGTTTCCCATCACTCTCATTTAGTTTTGATTTAATGTCATAAACGACAGTATCGTTTCCATTTTTAAGTTTATCAATATCTAGTCCCGTAAACTTATCGTGTGCGACAGCCAATATGACAGCATCGTATTTGGTTGATAGTGGCTCGTTGATGGTTGATAGTAGGTTGATTCCATATTCTCGTTTTACGTCTTCAGGATCAGCCCATGGGTCATATACACTCACATCTGTACCAAACTCTTTGAGTTCATTGATTACATCGATGACTCTGGAGTTTCTAATATCTGGACAGTTTTCTTTAAAAGTGATTCCAAGGACAAGGACTTTTGCACCGGCAATCTTATGTTCTTTGTGTATCATGAGTTTAAGTACCTGATTGGCTACGTACATTCCCATGTTGTCATTCAAACGGCGACCTGCAAGGATGATCTCAGGATTGTACCCTACTTCTTGGGCTTTATGTGTCAAATAGTATGGATCTACGCCTATACAGTGGCCACCTACTAGACCTGGACGGAAAGGAAGGAAGTTCCATTTGGTTCCAGCTGCTTCAAGTACTGCTTCTGTGTCGATGCCAAGTTTGTTAAAGATGATCGCAAGTTCATTGACAAAGGCTATGTTAATGTCACGTTGTGAATTTTCGATGACCTTCGCAGCTTCAGCCACTTTAATACTTGGAGCCAAATGGGTTCCGGCCGTGATAATGCTTGCATAAAGAGCATCCACCTTTAACCCTATCTCAGGTGTTGAACCCGCAGTGACTTTAAGTATCTTGGTAACTGTGTGTTCTTTATCACCAGGATTGATACGTTCAGGAGAATAGCCACAGTAGAAGCCGTTGGTATCTGGTGATTCGTTATTGGTAATTTGTGATTGGTTGATGGTTTCAGATGAAATGTATTTTAGTCCAGAGAATTTTTCAAGTACTGGTACACAGTCCTCTTCCGTTGCACCCGGGTATACAGTAGACTCATAGATGACAATGTCATCTTTTTTCAGTACTTTACCGATGGACTCAGAGGCTTTTATAAGTGGAGTAAGGTCTGGTTTTTTATGTTTATCTATAGGTGTAGGAACAGTAACGATGTAAACATTACAATCAGCAATGTTTTCTAAAACATTGGTAAACTGCATACCATGAGCCAAAGCTTCTTTGACTTGCTCTTCATTCAGTTCAAGCGTACGATCCACACCAGAGTTAAGTTCATCAATACGCCATTGTGCAATGTCAAAACCAACTACCTCATACTTCTCGCTAAATGCATGTGCCAAAGGCAAACCTACGTAACCCAGTCCTATTACTGCTATCTTATAATCCATATTCAAAACCCCTGATAATAAATTGATGAAATTATATCGAAAAAGTGGTTAGAACCTGATCAAATATGCGCGTATTTTAGCATAATGGAATGTCACCGGTATGACATTTTTATAGAAGAGTTAAGAATTAAGAATTAAGAACTTTTGTATATTTGAGGAAGGTTCTCAAGGGAACCATGCGTGTTAAGCGTTACATATCACGTGCTATGATAACTTCCAACTCTTTAAGGGCTTAAGACCTAAACACTTTCATCTCTAACTCTTTAATAATTTTATAGTGCTTATCATTGGCAGTTATAAGTGTCATCCCGTACATTGCTGCTGTTGCACCGATCAAGGCATCTGCTAATTGCATAGAATGACTTAAAAAATATTCTTCAACAAAGAACAGTGCCTTTGCAGAGATCTCTTCATTGACATAGATGGTCTTGACATTCCATTGTTTTAGTGTTTTTTGAAGTGTCCGCAACTCTTCTTTGTTTCGCATGCCTTGTACCAATTCCATATAAGTCACCGATGATATACAAATATGGGGTAAAGAATGAATAAGTTTATAGGCTTCTCCATTACCTCGTAGATACCAGATCAATACATCGGTGTCAACTAAAACATCATAAAGCAAACTTGCGTCCTTGTCTCATATTACGAATAAGCTCATCTACATCACTTCCCTGATCTTTCCACATTCCAAAAAGTGCATCACTCTTTTCATTGTTATCAGGATCTTCAAAAGAGATCAGTTTAGCTTTAGGTTTACCCCTATATGTAATGATAATATCCTCACCTTTTGTCAAGACATCAAATAACATCGATATTTTAAAACGAAGGTCTTTGGCACTCACAATCATTTTTTATCCTTTACAAAGTTTATACTTAAAGTATAAACTTACAGCACTAATAATATGCTTAATTTTACTTCAAAAGAATTATTTTGTTCTGAATATTACACCTAACGTGTAGGGGAGGAGTCCCCATCTCCTCCCTTGGCTTCACATATCTGCTCAAAATCCCAATATCATTTTTGCATGTAAAATATTTGTATGTAACCAGGGGAGCACACAGGGGGTGCTCCCCTACAGTGAAAAGATATACATTTAAATTGTAAGGGGAGTCCTATCTACTCCCATAATGTCAAGAATAAGGTGTTATAGTGTTTTCTACTGGTTTCATTTTGAGTATGGGAGTAGGTGAAGTATTTTTCGTACTTTGTCCTTTTAATGAAGCGATGGAATCTTCTATATTTTTATCATTTATCTGCTTTGCAGAATTTACCAGCTGATACTCTTCTTCAAAATCCAATGCACTTCCACCAGAGAGTCCTTTTGCACCTTTATACTGTGAAATAGACTTGCGGGTACCAGATCCCACTGCACCATCTATCTTAGCAAAATAAAAGCCGTGTATCTTCAAGGCTGTTTGTATTTTTTTACCTTTGGCTCTTTTGTCTGAACCTCTTGCTATGAGATATCGGTCAAATTCAAAAAGTGTGCCTAAAAAGATCAAAGTATCTTTTACCTCAGGTTTAAGAGAAGCATCATTGCTGATCTCATAGGCGATATTCATCTCTTTTATGGCTGAGCGTGTTTCATAAGAGTTGACCTCACCATCAATAAGACCACGGTAAAAACCTAAACTTGCAAGTGCTTTTTGGATCTTCATTTCAGAAGTGTTTTGAGGCGCAACAACTCTTTTTTTCTTCTTTGTTTGTCTATGCTGTTGTGCAGGTGCTGCTGCAGGAGCAGGTTTATTGCTGTTATAAACCTCGTTGGTGATCACAGAACCTACTGCACCACCAACCAATCCACCCACAAGACCATCAGCAAAATCTGCCTGTGCTACATTTACCATAAGCAAAGACCCTATTAACATACCTGTCAAATTTTTCATTTTCATCATAACCATTCTCCTTATTTTAAGTATCAATATATAACATTTGTTTGCCATTTTGTACGATTTGAGAGAAAGCCCACATCACCCATAAAGTGACAAACATATATGCACCTATACTCCATAACTGTAAAAGAATATGATCTTTCTCAAAGCTTAAAAACCCAATGACCGTCATACCCCCGTAACTGTAAAAGAGTATATAAGCTAACACAAATCCCACAAAATAAGGGATGATCAAAACACTCATAAAAGATGAAATTTTCATATTATTCTCAAAAATATTCATCAAACTTTTTTGTGTATCCAATTCATAGACGCTTTGCCATACTGATCTCTTTTTTTTAAATCCAGGAGAGAATATGATCTTCTCATTCTCCACGCCACTCTCTTCGATCAGATTTTTTTTCGGCTGATCCCAGTCTAAATTCTCTTCTTGAATTTTTTCTACTCGTTTATACATTTTTATCCTTGTCCAGAGGTTAAAAATATTATAGCGAATAATTATGAATTTTTAGTATTTGAGGTGGTTTTGTTAATATCTTATTGATGAAAAATATTCATCTTCAAGTAAAGTATTTAAAGCTTCTCCAATGATCTCAAGTTTTCGTATAGTAGCATCCCTATGTAAACTGCTATGTCTAAACTCCTCAACATCATCAAAAGGTGCAATATATTCTTTTGTTTTAACTATTGCAACAAAATATCAACAATAAAAAGCTCAAGATCTCTATGCTTATTTGATTTTAATTATATCATAAAGCCTGTATACCTAGCAACCATCTTTGATATACAAGCTATCCAATATTATTTTTACTAGGGATTTGTATTATTAAATACTTAGTTAGTAGATAATTTTTTTAGCCTAACTACTATATCTTTAGCAATAGTATCAATATCTAACACTTCACCTTCTTTATCAACTTCGTTACTTCCTATATTTGTTTGTGCAAGTATAGTATTGAATGTTCCCCTAGAGAGTATAAGTTCTTGTGCTTGTTGAGTATGCAAGATTTTTTGATTATCTTTTATCTGTATTTTAAGTCCTATTTTAGGTCTATCAAGCATATTTGATGCCATTATAAAGGTACGCATATAGTCTACATTTACATCTACATTAAGACATTCCTTTCCTGTCTTGCAATCTATTGTATTTGCATATAACTCTTTTTTAAGAGATGTTTTCAACTGTTTAGATAATTCTGTTGTACTCATATAAAGTGCATGTTTTTCATCTTCAGGGAAGAATGGGTTTTTTATCAGCTTGACCTGGATATTCTCTACATTATATCCTGTTTGGTTATTGATTTTTTCTTTAGCCTCTGGTGACATACTGTTATTTGCACATCCTGTCATACCTAAAAGTACTATCGCTACTGTTACTAATTTACTTACGCTTTTTTGCATTATTTTTCCTGTTATTGTTACTTTATTAGTTCAAACATACTACAGGACAAGAACAGTAAATAATCCATCTAGATATACCACTGTGCAATCTGTTTATAAACACTCAACTCTGTAAAACCAAAATATACTCTAGCTATCCCCATAGCTGCCGGTATATTTTTCTTTATTTTTCTCCTTTCATTTATTTACTCCATCCATCTTTGATGTATAGACTATCCAACACTCTTTTAGCTCTTTTTTGTAGGTCTTGGTATGTGTATTCATTTGCTAGCGATCTGTATTTGGACGGGAGGTTTGGGGATTTAGTGTAGATGAAAGTAATTCCCACTTTTTTATACATTGTTTTTGTAGAGTTGAATTTGTAGCAACCATAGCTTTTTGTTCTTACTCCAGGTAAACTTGTTTTAGTATTGATCACTTCATTGACTATACATGGATAATACTCTTTTCCATGTGTTTCATAATATACTTTTGAATCTTTTTTATATTGGTATTTCTTTCTGGTCATCTTAATATAACTTTTATCTCTAGTTTCTGTAGCTTGAGACCTTTCATCATACTTTCCAATAGAGGAAGAGAAGTTAAAGCCATACCCTAACATTTTTCCTCTGGTTTTTTCTCTATGTTTTGCTACACCTACTGAAATGTCACCATATATATAAGCACCATCCCAGCCATCCATCTTTATCCAATCTTTTTCTTTAGTAAGAGGCATCATAAACATGAAATCTTTATGATGCATAATATATCCATTTGCTCTAGATGGTGAGGCAAAGGCAAAAAACTTTGGAGGTTTATTGCCTGACGTTGCCACTAAAGCATTATCTACTGCATCACTCACATCATGAGTTGAGCATCCATCTAAAATCAATATACTTCCGATTAATAGACCTAATTTGATAAAATTTTTCATTGATTTACTCCTATTCCTATTTGTACTGGGATTTGATCACTACTTACTGGTGCAGTATTGATATTTGAATGTGATGGTTCTACATTTATTGTGTCATAAAAACCTGTTAATGCTACTTCTTCTTGAGTATGGGGTTCATAGTAAAACTTTATATCAGAAGGTGTAATACCACCTTCACCACATCCAATCACACACTCATAACCCGAATGAGGAGAAGGATTCTCTCCTGTTGTACCACCCATAAGAGAGGTTGTTCCTCTAGTCATAGTGTATCCCACTTCACCCCAAAACTCTGACGTATAAATAGGGGCATTGTTATTTACTCCTCCAAAATTTCCTCCCAGCATTGCTACAGGGTCTCCCGGATTTACTTGAGAACGGAAGACATTAGCATCACCTAAGTTATTTTGAAACCTTGAATCAATATTATTTTCTCCACCATACAATCCATCTACCACTAATTCACTTGTAGCTACCGAACTTATAGGAGCACCTGAATTTTGCAAAGTAAAAACTGACATTCTGTTTTCTCTTAGTTCTTGAGCGATACTCTCTTGATTTTGTTGTAATCCTAAATAGGTTTGCTGTGTACCTTGAGAGTGTGCTGCTATGTGTACATTCCCATTATTTATAGTAGAGAGTTGGTTTATGGTATTTCCTGTTTGTCTTGCACTTCCGTTCACTACATATCCTATGCTTTGAACTCCTGGTACATCATCTAATGCAATAGTCACTCTCTCAAGTCCTGTTTCAAGTAAGTCACCTACTATGCCATGGGTTTGATTGTAATTTAATAATGCTATATCAGGTAGAGCCTGTTGTTGCTGTTGATTGGCTAAGGCTTCATCTACTGTATTGTTAAGTCCATTCGTAAAAATATGATTTAATCCTGCTTCTGTGACTGCATCAGCACTCACATAGATCCTCATATCTTCTATACTCTGATCAGGGTTAAAAACGACTTCTTCATTATTCTCTACAATACGAATTGTTCTATCTGGATTTGTTCTATAAGCTGTTACACCATCTGCCCGTTGATATGTCTCATAATCCCAATTATTTCTTTCTTTTCCCTCACTATCATATCTACTACTTAATCCTAGGTTTTCAAGCACTTGTGCATCTGTGACAGAAATACCTGTTCTGTTGTCCCCTGAGAGTTGTGCAGCTATTTGAGTGATGTATCCTCCATCGTTTTCTTTTGTTGGGATAATATTTGTGAAAGAAACCCAATCAAGTACTGTATTTAATACACTTCCCTCTTCAGAAATCTCATCTATAGAAGGTAAATTATCTAGTATCTCTCTATGAGAGCTCGCTCCTATATCATCAAGCTTAACACCAAGTTCAGAAATCTCCTGATTTGGGTTATCCAAAAGTGCCAAACTTCTATCACTCACATACAACTCTACACTTGAACTCTCATCTCTTATAATCTCTTGGATATTTGAACTGTCACGATTTAGCGCACCTGTGATACCTCCAGTATTAATAGTTCCTGAACCTATGGTCGCTCTCGTGATCTGTTCTCGGTCTGTGGTGTTGTTCGTGTATTCTACTGAGTTTAGACTTGGTGTAATTCCTTCTCCGTTGTTCACTCCAACTCCTGCTGTCGTTGAATCATAAGTATCAATGTCTTTAATATCACTGACTACCAAATGTTGTGTATTTACTTCTAGGTTTCCTTGCTCTACACCTTGTATATTTAGATTGGTAATACTTGCTCCGGTAAGTGTAGTGGCACCTCCTACATTGACTTTGACACTTTCACTTCCATTTATGCCTGTCACTTGACTTACCCATGCTCTTGCACCTGTTGTTTCTCCTGCATTTGCTGAAGCTCCGGTAGGTATACCGACCATAACATTACCAGAGATAGAACCACCCCTGGAACTTCCTTCTATAGTTTGGGTATCTTGCAGGCTTTGCATATGCAAGTCTCCACCTACATTTAAGGCCAGATCTTTTGCTTCTATATTGGCACCTGAGAGTGTGGTATCTCCTGTAGAAGTAATGGTTGCTGACCCTCCTGCGTAAAGTTGACTGTTTCTTTGGGTGATTCCTATAGTAAGTAATTCATTTTCCTGGTAAGCAACTGTTGCCTGCCCGATATTTGTTCCATAGAGTCCTACACTGGCATTTTTAGTTTCACTTGCTGATTCTGTCGTATACGTTCCCTCACTTGCATGAATATTGATCGTATTTGCATTTATGGTTAATGTATTTCCAGATCCCACATCAGACCCTGCAATTTCTAATGTATCACTTGCATTTAACGTCAGAGAATTTGTCGCAGACACAGAAGAAGCGATGACTTCGCTGTTCATACTATGAACAGTAGAGCTACTTTCTTCATAAAGGGCTGTAACACCTGCCGTGACTGGTTGTTCTGAAAACGTTTGTAGTGCATCATAAGCCCGTAATCCTCTTGCCGTAACAGCAGAAGCATTCTCTGCCCCACCTACCTCAGCCACTGCATCTACTACATTTGAAAGGTTTTGTCTCACAGCTATTTCTACCCCTGCTTTGATCGCATGCGTATAGGTATCGGCATTGGTATTTGTGCTGTCTGAAAGTATACGAATATTTTCAGAATTGATAACTATATTTTCTCCTGTGATGGTTGAACCTAGTACATTGGTACTCTGTGAATTTACTTCTAGACTGCCTGTATTGATGACTGAACTGACAACTTCACTTTGTGTCCTGGCTGTCTCTACCTGATCTTCCCAATAACCTGCAAAAACAGAAGATTCTCTTTCATTGAACGTAAACTCTACCCCTATCTCTTTCGTGGAGTGCTCTTCATTGCTTGATGCAATGTCTTTGTCACTCAGAACATTGAAATCCCTCCCCGCATCTACACGCATACTTCCTGCAGTGATGTTTGAAGCGATGACATTAGTGTCTTGCCCACTTTCAAGGAGTAAGGTATTGGTTTTAATCGTAGAGGCTTTGTTGGTGTAAGATGTGGTTTCTGTGCTATCTGTTGTCTCTTGGGCAAAAGTGAACCTGCCATCACTGTAAGCAAAACTAAGTCCACTCTCTTCTCTAATGTGTGATTCACTTCCCTCTTCCATACCTGAGAGGATGTTTACATTTTGGGTCGCAGAGAGCTTAATTCCTCCATTTGTAGTTTCCAGATCTGTCGCAACGAGGTTAATATCTTTCCCATCCACAACAATGTTATTTTCAGCTTTTGTAGATGAGTCTGCAAGAAGTGTTTCACTCACAGTATCTACAGAACGTTCACTTATCAAGCCACCAAAAGTTGAACTACTCTCTTCATGATAATTCGCATTTGTATACGCTTTTGAACTAAAGTCTATATCTCCTGTCTCAGAGGTAATTTGTACAGAGTTTTCTGCATTTACGGTCATAGACTCCAAGCTTACACCTTTGTTTCCTTCTATAACAAGGTTGCCTGTCTCAATGTTCGTACTCTGCACATTTTGTGCCAATTTCATATCTGTCGTAGTAGAGCTGGAGATCAGACCTTCATTTTCAAAGTGACTTTCCGTATAGGTACTGTCTACTACTGCTGCAATATTTACTTTTTCTTTGGCATTGATATAGGTATCACCTGCATCTATATTCACCGCTTCCAAATGTATATTCTTATCTGAAACAATAGAGAGTTGCCCTCCTGCTTTGATACTACTTTGTCTATGTTCTACACTTTCGCCCTTAGCGTAACCATTCTCAAAAGTATAATCATAAGATCTTTCATCCTCAAGGGTTTTAATGTTGATATCTTCTTTGGCTTTAAGTTGTATATCACCTTTGGCGTTAAGATCAGCTCCTATATTTTCTATGTTCTTCGCTGCATCTAGTTTTATACTGCCTTTTGTAGCACTAATACTTGCTGTTTTATCTATCAGTGTATAATGTTCATTCCCGACAGAGTGTTGAAGATCCATACCTCTACTTAAAGTCTTATTGACAATATTTCCTTGGGTACTACTAAGGACAACAGAACCTCCTTTTATACTTCCAGAAAGGTTTTTTATATCACCGATAGCAGCAATGTTCATAGTTGCCCCTGCTTCTATGTTTCCTCTGTTATTGGTCATGCTACCTGTACGTAAGGTCATATCTTCTCTGCTTATCATATCTCCAGTATTTTCTAAATGACCATCGACCGTTAAGTTCATACTGTTGGCATGAATGTTTGCACCTGTAGGTTTACTGTAGACTTTTGCCAAGTAAAGTACCGGTACCAGAACCTGTTTGCCATCTATAGTTTTTTCTTCCATCCAAACCAGATCTTCTTTAAGGTTTTCAAGCTGTAAAACGCTTGGAGGAACCCCTAGTTTCAATCCAACTTCTTGTGCATAATTGACCCCTGCATTCATTAGTTCGATGTATTGGTCATTATCATTTTGTGCGGTACCGATATAACGTTGTCCTGTCATCGCGATGATCGCATCACGAATGAGCTGTGTCTCATACATGGCATCACCCAAACGTCTTGTCTGACTCGAACCATCATACCCCAAACGATCTAACATATAATCTGAACTTACGAAATGGTTATAGTTGGTATATTCCGGATTAGACTCTATGATGGGGCCTGTTGGATCTTGGTTTGTCACAAAAAGTCCGTAAGGATCATCTGACAAAACAATACCCTCTGCACTTGGATCATACACAACTGGTGCAAGTGCCAAAGGTCTGGTTGAAATTTCTTCTTGTGTTTGCTCTTCAATATTCGTAGTATTTACACTGGTATCACTATTCGTTATGTGATCTTGTGTCTCATTTGTAGTTTCAGTACTCGTAGAGATAGTTGGTGTATTAGGGTCGGTAGATACAGAAACATGTGATTGCATACCATTTTGTAATGTACCAAAATTTCCTGTCAGTGTTCCCCCTGCTAAGATCTGTGCAGGGACACCACCTATGTCATGTATTTCAGATTTAGAAATCGGTAACTGTCCCAAACCCCCATCACTTTTACGTTTCCACGAATAATTAATCGTTGCGTCTATAGAGTCTGTGCTGCCTACACCTATATTTGCTAAATTACCTCTTAGTTGTATGTCGTTACTTGCTGTTATGAGACTTGTTTTATTGGTTATCGTATCTGCATCCAAGAGAAGATCATGCCCTGAAAGTATTTGCCCCTCTTTATGATTGACTATTGATGTTGGATCAACGATCTCCGAACTTACCGTATAATCAATTTTTCTAAACTCTTCTTTCTTGTGTGGCTTTGTTCTCTTTACAATCATTTCATTACTCTCAAGTGATGCCGTAAGTTCATAAAAATACAATTCGTTCGCTGTCGTTTCTGTATCTTTATACATATTTAGAATATAGGCTTGGCTATCTTTTTGTATCATCTCTTCTGTAAGTAGTGCCTGCAACTCATTTTGTGTGAGGACGATACCATTATCAGCATTCTCCTTGATGATCTTAACCTTTATCTCCATAAGATCTATGTCCAAAGCAATCACTTTGTCCGGACAGGAAAAACTCCCCCAATCACCACATGTGATGTCGATCATACCATTCACTTCTTCCAAAACAGTGTTGATCTCTGTAGCCGAAATATTAGAAATATCTGTCGCTACAATACGCATATCTCCCCCGGATTCTATCTTGGCAGAAATATTTTCAACTTTATTGCTCTTAACTCCAATATCATCTTTAGCAATGGTAAGTGTATTGCCCGCATAGATATCTGCATCTTCATGATTACGTAATAGATTTGATATATACAGATTCATATCTGTACCCGATAGCAATGTACCGTGATTATAAAGATCTGTACTATTGAGTGTCAATGTATAAGATGCTGCGATTCCGGCATGATTAGTAATCTCTGTCGCTGTGATCTCCAAGTTCCCCGAAGAAGTAAGGAAACCATAGTTATTGAGGTTGCCACTTAACGTAAGACTTGAGAGATACCCTCCTCTTATACTCGCTCCTGTATTGTTGGCATTATTATTTAAAGTGTTGGCAACAATACTTAATGAATTATTGGCCGTGATACTACCCTCATTATCTAAATCACCATGTACGGTGATGCTCCCCGTACCATTTGCAAGTATCTCTCCATGGTGTATTAAGTTTCCTGTAAAGTCCAACTCCATAGCGTTGGCTGAAAGGAACTTCGTATCTGCATCAATCTCTGAAATATTTGAAGTCACAGCCAAGTAATTTTGGGCAAAGAATCGTGAACCTTCTATTTGTAGATCGTTGCTTGTTATGTCTAAGATATTTCCCGCTTCCAATTCTCCGTTACGGTTGTCTAAACTCTGTGTATCGAGGTTCAGATTAATATTCGCAGATATCAAACCATTGTTATTGTTCAGTGTATCCGAAGCAGTGATATTCAAAGTACCTCCATCTGAGTAGAATTGGCTGTTAGCATTGTTAAATGTTATGGTATTGATATTCATCTGTGTAGCAGACACTACGCCTTTAATATTATTAAATATAGTCGTATTTATATTTCCTGTATTCTGTGCGAAGAGTGAAGCATTATTGAGATTCAGTGTTTCTGCATTGAGAGATAAAGTGTTATCTGAAATGATACGTGAAGACTCTGTAATATTTAGGGTATTTGCTATGTTTAGTATCAAAGCATTGCTGGCGTAGAGAGTAGAAGCACTTCTTAAAGTATAATCTTCAACTGAGATAGATATGTTTTGATATGCAATAAAGGCACTGTTATCTTGGTTAAGTGTACCCTCCAAAGTCACAGTCAAATCATCTGCTGAGATCATTTGTCCATTACTGTAGTGAAGGTTATTTGCATATATGTCAAGCTCATCACTCGCTACAATATTTGTATGATCGGCTGTAACATCTTGTACAGTACTTATACGTATTGTACTCCCTTTGATTGTTGAATCTGAAAGATTTATATTTTGTGCAGTATTTAAATTAAGTGTTTGATCGGCTTCCAGGTATGAATTTTGTACATTTAATTCTTCCGTGTTTGAATCAATATTGTCATGTCCTGAATACAGCGTGCTACCATTCAGAGTAGTCTCTCCTGCACTAAAATTCAACGCTCCATTAGAAAGCATAGCAGTGTTTGTCAGTGTCACTGTCCCACTCGCCACAACATCTAAACTATCTGAGGATTGTATCGTTGCATGGTTACTGTCTATACTTTCCGTATGTATAGTCACACCCTCTCCCGAGATGATTCCATTATCTCCATTAAGGCTAAAGAGATCCAGGAAAACTGTTTTCATCGAACCAATAAATCCTTCTTCGTTGTGAAGGGTCTGGGTTGTGATAGTTGTGCCTGTACCGGAGTAGAACGTCCCTCTTGTATTATCTATATCCCCGGAAACATTTACCGTTAAAGTATCATTGGCTTGGATACTTCCTTCTGTGTTATTGAGATTCTCTGCAGAGATACCCATGACACCTTGCGCATAGATAAGACCTATATTACTCATGGTTTGACTGCTTAGTAGCATATCATTTGTACTTATCTCACCTCTATTATGCAATGTCTGCGTAGCATTCAGTGTCAAGGCCTGGGTGAGTACCTCTGCCTCACTTACATTGAGAAAATCCTTTGTATCAATATGGATCGTATTTAAACCATAGAGTACACCTTCATTTCTAATACTTTCTGCCAATGACAAACTTAATATTCCCGTAGTAGCTTGTGTGAAGTCGGTATTGACACCTGCGGCTAAAAGACCATCATTGGCAAGAGAATCTCCCAAAATTGTAATCTCTTTGGTCGCTCCGGTATTTCCATGTAAGGTAATGTTGGTTGAGGCATCTAACTCAAGTATATTTGCGTGTACTCCCTCATTGATCTCTATGGAATTACTATGACTTTTTATGCTGGCAACGTTTTTAACAGATACGGTTCCAAGAATGATCTTACCATCTGCAGAGATCTCCAGTTTATCCTGTACCAACATTTCAGCAGGAAGATTTACCCCTACCCCTTTTTGTGTACCTACAAGGGAAATAGCATTGGCATAAATGCCTCCCAGTGCCGTAGAATCTATACTAAATACAGGTCTTTCCTTACTCTCACTGTCTCTACTGCTTACTTTTCCATATTTATCAATATGATTAAGGCCAGTGACCATACGCAGATCTTTGGCATGCAGAGAAGCATTTAATTTTATCGCTTTGGTATAGAGTTCAAGACTTGAAGTACTTCTTGCATCCAAGCCTTTCCCATCGATGAAGATATCCCCTCCTTCTATGTCATAAACAGGTCTATTCCCTGAAAATCCTACGCTACCTGTGGTCAATGTCGCTTTGGGAATATTGATAAACCCTGCACCATTTACCGTAATACCATTGGGGTTCGCCACAATCACATCAGCACTTTGTCCTGCAACTTCGAGATAGCCGTTAAGACGAGATCTGGAAGTACCGGAGACTTCATTGAGTATGAGTGAAGCAGAACCATTACGTACATTTTCATTGCCATAAATGTATCCTGCGAGTTGTGTATTTACCTCTCTGCCAGAGTTGTTGAGTATCGTCCCTTGTGTCGGTACATTGAACTCTATATAGGTATTGTGTGAGACACCATTTGTATTGGGTCTTGCAATGTTTACAACCGGAACACCATTTGCCGCTGTATCTACAGACGTATGTTGTGTTGTACGTGTTCTGTCTACTATAATTTCCGAAGAAAGAAGAGGTTGAACTATAAAAAGTATCGATATAGGTAGATTTAAAAAATTTGCTTTTCTTGTAGTATGCATTCATTTGTCCTTTAAAATCTATATGAGAGACTGAAACCAGAAAAAGGATTATTCTCTTTTCGTATTTCATCACCATTGGGACTATAGGTTATTTTATTGGAATCAATCATAGGCAATGAGTGAGACAGGTATAAAAAACAATCATAAAAGTTAAATCTTACACCAAAGGTCAGACCGACCATATGCCCACCATAACTTTCCTCATTGTCACTCACTACACCATAATCTAAAGCAAAATAAGGGCTCATAGTAGCTTTTGTAAACTGCTGATGCAAGGCGAGCTCATTACGTATATAAAATCCTTTATTTCCAGAGATCTGACTCTCACTTGTAAATCCTCTAACACTGTAAGGACCACCGATCCCTATCTGTTCAGAACCAACTATGCCTTCTTTGGCATACTGTCCATAAAAAGAAAAATTATAGAAGGCAGGTAAGCCTGCACTATGAATACGTTTGTTGTAGCTAAGGTCTAAAGTAACTTTGTTAAATGTAGGGTCTGCAGAAGAACCTGTTTTCGCAGCAAACCATTCAAGCCCACGGTTATACCTCAAGGTAGCATATCCATCCCATGTCGCTGCAGAGAAATGATGCGTATAAGAGAGCTGAAAAATGGTTAATTTATTACTGGAAGTCTCGAGGAAAACATCGGCAAGATAGTTATCATTCTTTTTACGCAACAAAGAAATATCAAACTTCCCTTTTTGTGTTTTGTTATGAAAAAGTTTATATTCTGATTTGATCTGAAAGGTTTCCGTTGCACCACTTGAGAGATAATCTACATTAAGCCCATTCACGATCTGATCATAATCAAACTTAGCATAACTGATCTCAAGGTAGGCTCTTCCCACAGGAAATCCATAGGCGATACTGTTCCCAATAGAGTTATTTTCATTGTCTTGCTTATCTGTTGTATTCAAATTAATGCTCAGAAGATCATTGAGCCCCAAAGGATTATCCCATCCCAAAGAACCACTTATCTGGTATCTTCCAGATTTTTCCGTTCCATAGTTGTTAACACCTAAATTTCCATGTATCACAGAACTGGTCTTCTTCCCTGTGATCAAGATCGTAGAAGAACCTTCTTCCTTGCCAGGGTTTATCTGCATCGTAGCCTGCACAGATTGCAGACGGTTAAGTTGTTCAAGACCAATTTCCAAGTCTCTCAAGTTAAGATGTGACTGCTCAACGTAAGGGAATACCAGAGAGGTAGAAATATCTTTGCCTTCTACTTTTTCTATCTTACCTTCCATCGTAGAGATGATCAGTTTATGCTTGGACATATCCTGAGCTTTGATATATGCGCTTGAAGTAACATATGCTTTTTCAAAGTAGATATTATTGATATTTTTTACTATGATATTAATATCTTCCATACTATCACAACGATGAAGATAGGGTTTGATCACAGTATCTAATTCATCATCATCAATCAATTCTGCATTTTCCAATGTGATTATATCTATACGTAAACATGCTTTAGAAGCATTCACATCTTCTTCTACAGGAATGACCTGTAACTCAGTATAGATACTCTGAGATAATTTTCTCTCTTTATGTTGAGCATCATAGATCTTCCTCTGCTCTTCATAGAGTATAGGATTTCGTAATGGTGTATGTGTCGTAAGCGCCTGCAGAAATATAGGCAGAATAATGATAATAGGTATAACAGATTTCATAGATAATTCCAAAATATAATATTTATAAATCGGACAAGACTCGAATAGTACAGAAATTAATTTAAACTTAAACTTAATTTTTTGTTAAATTCAAATATTTTATAACCATCTCATTTTCACCCCACCAAACACACTATGCTATACTAAACCATAAAATACAATCAAAAAAGGATAAGAGATCAAAATAAAAAATGGAGAATCTATACTTTTTATTGGAGATTCGATAACAGATTGTAATCGTAGATATCCTGTTGGCAGTGGTATGGGACTGGGAGATGGATATGTCTCTTTTGTTGATAGTCTTTTGGCTACCTTATACCCGGAAGTAAGTATTAACATTCTCAACACAGGAATAAGCGGCCATTGTATCACTGATCTTGAAGCACGCTGGCAGAGAGATGTTCTTGACCTATCTCCGGATTGGCTTTCTGTGATGATCGGTATCAACGATGTATGGCAACAGTTTAACAATCAGCTCGATCCGGACCATACAAAGATAGAACAATATGAAAGCATCTACAGAAGTCTCATAAACCAAACACGCCATGACCTTAAAGGACTTATACTGATGTCTCCCTATTTCATAGAGCCTGATCCATCTAACCTCATGCGTAAACATATGGATGCATATAGTAGAGTTGTTGAGGAACTGGCACATGAATTTGGTGCAATTTTCGTTGATACGCAAGTAGCCTTCAACCGCTATCTTTCCCACCGGCCACCACAATCACTCTCTGATGATCGTATCCATCCCAACAGAACCGGACACATGATCATTGCAAAGGCATTTTTAGAGTCAATTGTACCCTCTGATTAAATTCTTACCCATATATTGACATTATTCATTCCTTTGACAACACATCATCATCCCACGTCATAGGATTATTAATAATATATGTTGCAATACGATTATAGTCCTCATCATCACGAATAATATATTCATAATAATTACGTTGCCATATACGTTGATTGAATGATGGTAATGTGCCATTTTTTACCATTTTTATGTATTGTAATGTTGTATGACGTTTAAATGATTGAATCATTGTCGAAATTGTAGGGGCAGAATCCATTTCTGCCCTTCGGGAATTCATGTTTGTTTTTCCCCTTTGGGAATTCATGTTTGGTTTTGCATCATGATAAAGGGCGGATATGGAATCCGCCCCTACGAGATCAACGATTTCAATGATCCCATGTATATGATTTGGCATAATGACAAATTCATGTAATACAATATTGAAAAAATCATTCATGATATCAAACCATAATGAATGTATCATATCCCCCGCAACATTCAAAACCATCCCATCGTCCACAATCTTACCACACAAATGTTCTCTATTTTGTGTACATATCGTGATAAAATAATATCCTGACTTTGAATAATCATAATTTTTCAATCGCAATGAACGACGATGATGTATGGTCACAACAACCCCTCATCCAAAAAACTATAAAACCCATGTTTAGAGAGTATGACATGATCAAGTAACTCTATACCTACTAATGTTGACACTTCTTTCAGCCTACGTGTAACTTCTAAGTCTGCCCTGCTTGCTTCGAGTGTTCCAGATGGATGATTATGGGCGATTATGATGCCAGCAGCTCTATCTGCTATGGCATCTGCAAAAACTTCTCTTGGATGCACCATACTTTGGTTGAGTGTACCTATGAACACAGTACGTGTGTTGATGATATGTGAAGCACCATCCAAAGTAATAACAAGAAAATGTTCCTGAGTTTTAGTACTAAATACTTTGAGTTCTTCATACACCTCTTCAGCAGAAGTAATACGTTTATTTGAACGTATGAGATAGCGTTTGCTTAGTTCTATTGATGCAAGTATTTGTGAAGCTTTAGCAAGACCTAAACCATGTATGTCACAAAGTGTTTGGAGGCTGAGCCCGTCGAAGCCTGTATCCATCAATGATACTATCTCTTTAGCCAACTTACGTACATCTTTCCCCTGCACACCTGAACCAAGAAGTATGGCCAAAAGTTCATCATTTTTAAGTGCCTGTGCACCTTTTTTTACAAGTTTTTCTCTGGGTTTGTCGTCTTTGTGTAAGTCTCTAAGTGCCGTCATTTTAAAAATCCTATTATCTTTTCATCTGCCACTTCAGATGTAGCGATGAGATCATCCAATGCTTTTTTGAGTTCTTTGTAGTGTTTGTCATGCTTTCTGTCTATTTCTATAAGTTGTTTGGCTAAAGCATTATAGTGTTTAGAAAATTCTCGGAGTTTTTTAAAGGTTCTAATGATAGCAATATTAGTTTGAACTGCGACAGAACTTCGTAGTACCGTTGCCAACATATAAATACCCTCTTCCGTGAAGGCATATGGCGCACGTCTTAACCCCATTTTATCTGAATTGGAAGTCACAAATTGTGACCTCCAATTTTTGAACTCATCTTCTGACATTTGAAACATAAAATCATCCGGAAATCTTTCTATATTTCTTTTCACAGCTTGATTTAAAACTTTTGTTTCAACTCGATAAAGCCCTGCCAAATCTCTATCTAGCATTACTTGTTTGCCACGTAATGTTAAAATATGACTGCTTATTTCACCCTCTACGATCAATTCATTCATCATACACTCCTAAGTAATATAGAAATAGCATAATAGAAAAAAAGATTAAAACTCAAAAATATGTCATATTGACATATAAAATTGTATTTATGGGATTAAAAAGTCCCGTAGTTTCAATTGCAATAATTTTTTAGATCTTTAACAGACAAAAGTCTATATTCAACATCATAATCACTATATTTTTGAAGTAACTTTTCTGACTTAGTAACAAGCTCACCCAAATTTAACCTTTTCTCCTGCAGCTTTACCTCACAGATCAAAATCTTTTTTTCCCAATCATCTACAGCTACTATATCAATTTCGTTTTTGTTCCCTCTTTCCCAGTAGCTTCCTATAGCCGTATATTGCTTTTGCTCTTTAAAAAGTTCAATAAAGAACTTTTCCAAAAATTTGCCTTTAAATGTATTGATATCCCTAAAGACAATCGTTTTTAACCTATCAAAGTTTTCAGCCTCAATAAGAGATTGATATTTGTATATAAACCTGAACCAAAATGCCAAAAAGTTATCTACGATCTCATATTTTTGAACCTTTGCATTTATCTTAGAGCCCATAGGTTTAATAGATTTTATAATATTGTAATCATTCTCCAGTCTGGCAAGGTGTCCAGTCTGAATAAGTGTTAGCACATCAGTTTTCACCGGTCAGCAATTCCCAGTCAAGTATGAGGTCTATATCTTCAGAAAATCTTCCTATAAGATCAAATACTTTAGAAAGGCTTGTGCCACCTTTGAACATCAAGATCTTATTGAGTCTGTCATCACCAAAGAGTTTATCTAGCGTCCACACTACCCAAAAGTCTTTCTCTACTATGGCATTGGTAGTTTTCATAAGGGTTGCAGTTTCAGAAAACAGTTCATTTCTGTTTTGTTCTGGTAAATTGGCTACACTATCCATCAGTTCTCCCTGCAAATCTGCTTAATGGCTTCGTATATCCAGACTGTAGAAGATTGTGTATCTTTTAGTATCTTAGAGTACATCTTTGGTTCTATACGCTTTCTGATTGTTTCTATGACATCTTCGGTAATACGGTCTTTACCCAGAGTTTTTAAAGCTTGTACGATCATCGAACTCTCTTTATGTTTGAAACCTATATTTTTAAGGGAAGACTTTTTAAATTTTAATGTTGTACCCAGTATGTCATAGCTTCTATTTGAACCATCACTCAAATATACATACTTTGCAACAACTTGCGTAGACAAACCCAACATATTTAATGCAGTATCTCCATGCACTTCTACACGCCAATTAAACTTTCGTGCAAATGCTCTTGCTCCCTGGTCTATATCCGGGCTAAGGTCTTGTTCTAAAAACTCACTATATTTAGAATACCCCTACATACTCTACGTATCTTACCCTCTCTAGCTAGGTCTGACAAAATATTATCAGTTTGCTGACGAGTATATTTTTTGAGAAGATCACTTGATGAGAATGCCCACCCCCTACCGTGTCCAGATATGAAGTGAAATGCGTTGTTATAGAGGCTATACATGATATACCTTTTATTATTTATCTAGAAAAAAGTATATACTTTTCTAGATTTAGGCTTGCTTTAACATTTGGAATAAAAACTGGATAAGTGCTCTAGTTTATGGGGATTATTATAGTAAAATACGTATAATTTTTTAGAATGAAAGTATTTAATGACAAAAGTATTAATAATAA
>JAUVCL010000121.1 GCA_030595845.1 Campylobacterota bacterium | reverse complement strand
GACATTGCTTTACCTCGTACTGAAAAAAAGGTTGCCACAGGGCATAGAGGCTTTGAAGTGAGTCTTGCCAGCGAAGAAAAAGTAGCATCAAAAAGACGTGACTTTACAATAAATGCTTTGATGTACGATATTCAAAATGAACAGATATTAGACTTTTGGAATGGATTGGAAGATCTGGAACATAAGGTACTTCGCGTGGTAGATGAACATTCATTTGTAGAAGACAGTTTACGTGTATTGCGTGCCATGCAATTTTCTGCACGTTTTGGGTTTAAAGTAGAAGAGAAGAGTTGTACTCTGTGTCAAAAGATTGCACTGGACGACCTGCCTAAAGAACGCATTTTTATTGAATTTGAGAAGATGTTTAGGGCGGGGTATTTGCATTATGGACTCTATTATCTCATGCAACTTGGTATTTTTGAAAAACTTTTTGATGCGCGTATGGAGCATAGTACTTTTATGCAACTAAGTAGAGTGCTCCAAAAGTATCAGAGTAACTTCGAGGACGAACTGAGAGATTATTATTTTCTTTTTATCTCTAAGTCATATTGGGACATAGAGACAGATGTGCTCTTAGATAGACTGGGTACACCTAATGTGTACTATAAAAAATTGGCAACTTCTCTACCTACAGCACTAACCTTATCTTTCATAGCCAACTTAGCACTCAAAGAGGGGATTATGTCGTATGTGGGGAATTATCATCCCAAGGTGAGAAGATTGGCGAAGTACTTAGATGTATGGGATAAACCTTTTGACAGAGGTGTGACACCAACAGAGTTAATGGCAGAGGGCTTTGAAGGCAAGGCTTTAGGTGATGAACTTGATAGACGTACGCAAGAGAAGATAAATGAGTTGAAAGAAAAAGTGCTATAATTTTATAATTCAAAAGAGCAGGGTAAAGTATGGAAAAAAGAGCAAGGGTTTTAATAGACTGTGAAGATGCCAAAGGATTGGTATATAAGATCTCTAAAATTTTTTATGACAGAGGTTTAAATATCGACAATAACCGTGAATTTGTAGACAAAGAGTATGGACGATTTTTTATGCGTACAGTTGTGTCAGGTCTGTTTGATATGCAAGAATTATTGGATGCGCTTAAGTCGGTGACACCAGCAGCTGCACATATTAGGGTCATAGAACCTGAAGATAAAAAGATCATCCTGATGGTGACTAAAGAGTCTCATGCTTTAGGTGATATACTTATTCGTCATGCAGATGGCGAACTGGGTGCAGAGATAGAGTGTGTCATAGGTAACCATGATACATTAGAAGAACTTGTCCGTCGTTTTGACGTCCCTTTCTTTCACATTCCTGCTGATGATATGTCTAGAGAAGAACATGAAGAACATGTGATGAATCTCATTAGTGAATTTGAATTTGATTATATTGTTCTGGCGAAATACATGCGTATACTGACCTCTGATTTTGTAAAAGCTTATACTCAGAAAATCATCAATATCCATCATTCTTTTCTGCCGGCATTCATAGGGGCAAACCCTTATAAACAGGCGTATGAACGAGGGGTAAAGATCATCGGTGCAACGGCACATTACGTCACAAATGATCTGGATGAAGGTCCTATCATCGCTCAGGATGTTATACCTGTTAACCATCGTTTAACATGGAGAGATATGCAAAGAGCAGGACGTGACGGAGAGAAGATCGTTCTTTCTCGTGCTTTATCCTTGGTACTCAATGACAGAGTCTTTGTTAATGGTAATAAAACGGTCATCTTTTGATGAAAGGACGTAAAATGAACAAAGTCCATTTTTCTACGTTAACACTAGGTTCACTTCAGCAGTGGGCTCATACGACTGGTCGTATTTATGTTTAATATAGTATTGGTAGAACCACAAATACCACCTAATACAGGGACAATAGGTCGTCTTTGTGTCAATTTAGGGGCAACACTGCACCTTATCGAACCACTTGGTTTTGATATTGATGACAAAGCAGTCAAACGTGCAGGACTTGACTATTGGAAAGACTTGGATCTTATTGTATGGGAGAGTTTTGATGCATTTTTGGCAAAACATCCCATAGATACGAATTCTTATATGGCTACCACAAAAACAGACAATCTTTACTTTGATGCTTCGTTTAAAAAGGGTGACTATATCTTGTTTGGTTCTGAGACAAAAGGTATAGATGAAAAAGTGTTGCTTACAAACCCTGAACAGTGTATTACCATACCAATGGGTGGGAAAGGCAGAAGCTTGAACCTTGGGGTATCTGTGGGAATTGTCCTATATGATGCGCTACGTCAGAATTATGATGGTTTTGAAAAAATAACCATCGCAAATACTTTGGAGAATTGATATGTCATTTGGAGATATTTTATATATTATTGCTGTGTTTTTATTTGCCTATATCACGTTTGGTATCGTTAGAGGATATTTTAAAAGTAAGTTTGATGATGAGGGTAGACGTATCGACATGATAGATGATGAAGATAAAGAGGGAAAGAAGGACTAACCCTCCATTTACCAACTTTTGGATAAAATCATGTATTATTTTTCTCGTTCCCATCGTCTCGATGGGAATGCATATAGAAGTTTATTTTATGTATAAAATTTAATTTGTTTCTTGCCTTGCAGTATGCATTCCCACTCAAGAGAGTGGGAACGAGGATGACGTTAACATAGGATTATCCAAATGACACAAGCACTACTCATTGAAATAGGCGTTGAAGAATTACCTGCTGTACCACTACTTAAAATCGTAAAAAACATAGAAAAATCATGGACAAACATACTTGCAGAGTATAACCTTTCTACTGATTTTGAATTTGTCTATACCCCTCGAAGATTGGTACTTAGACACACTGCTATGCCAGTTAGTCAAGAAGATGCAACGGTTGAGTTTTTTGGTCCTCCAATGGTTGCAGCAGTGAAAGATGGCGCACCAACTAAGGCAGCAGAAGGCTTTGCCCGTAAATGTGCTGTGCCTTTTGATGCACTTGGTCGTGGTGAGAAGAACGGTAAAGAAGTACTTTATTTCAAAAAAGAAGAGAAGGGTGCTCAGACCACTTCACTTCTTCAAGAGATGTTGGAAAAGTGGATAGCTTCAATGAGTTTTGGAAAAATGATGCGTTGGGGAGCAAGAACAGATGAGTTTATCAGACCTATTCGATGGTTACAGGTAAGAATGGATGACAGCTCTGTTGATGTTGAACTTTTTGGTGTAAAGTCAGACACAAAAACATATGTACATCGGATGGTCACGTATGATGCAGTAGAAGTAGCAAATGTCAATGACTATGAAAGTATCCTCTCAGAGGGTGCTGTGATGTTGGAGCCTAAAGATAGAGAATCCAAGATCTTGGCAGAATTTGATGCTTTGGAGTCTACACATAATATTATCATAGAAAGAGATAGATCACTTCTTTCTGAGGTTGTGGCTATTACTGAAAATCCTAAAGCGCTTGTAGGTACTTTTGATGAACTGTTCTTGGAGCTTCCTCCTGAAGTAATCATTACGTCTATGAAAGAACATCAGCGTTATTTTCCTGTATTTGAAAAGGGGAAAATAGCTAACAAATTTGTGGTAGTCAGCAATGCGTATACCAATGATTACTCTAAAGTAGTAGAAGGCAATGAACGTGTACTTAAACCACGTTTGGCAGATGGCCTTTTCTTTTACAAAAATGACCTAAAAAATGGACTCAGCACTGATGGTCTTGAAAAAGTACAATTCATTGATGGTCTTGGTACACTTTCAGATAAGATCAAAAGAGAAAAGAACATTGCTATACGATTGCTTGCGCTATATATGAATAAAATAGAAACTGTTACAGGTCAAAGTTCAGCAGCACTTGAAAAAGCAATGGATAGAGCAGTAAATCTTGCAAAAGCAGACTTGATGTCTGAGATGGTGTATGAGTTTACAGAACTTCAAGGGCTTATGGGATATTACTATGCCAAAGCATTGGGAGAAGAAGAATTAGTCTATACCGCTATCAAAGAGCAGTATATGCCTGTGGGCGAGGGTGCGGAACTTCCAAGCTCTGTCTTTTCTTCAATTGTTGCTATGTCTGCAAAACTTGATACACTTTTTGGACTCTTTTCTGTAGGTAGAATACCAACTGGTTCTAAAGACCCATTTGCCTTACGTCGTGCGGTGAATGGTATTGTTCGTATCGTGACTAAATTTGATTTGAGTTTTAACATTGATGATATTATCACCTTACTTAAGGGGAACTACGATGATTTTGATACAAAGCTACTTTCTGATTTTATCATCGAACGTATCAATAAATCACTTGATGCCAACCCTTCTGTTATCGCTGCAGTACTTGCTTCAAGAGAAAGAGATATCAATCAAATAGCCAAAAAAGTGGCAGCACTCAATGAGATCGTATCAGCTGATACATTTAAAGAGCAGTTCTCTACGTTTAAGCGTGTAGCAAACATCTCTAAAGATGTAGACTTGGATTCAAGTTTAAGTATAGATACTGCGTTATTTAAAGAAGATGCAGAAATCACGCTCTATAATGCCTATGAAAAAGTGATAAACCAAGACTATTATGATTATAAAACAGAACTTGAAGCACTCTTTGGACTCAAGCGTGAGCTTGATGGGTATTTTAATGATGTGATGGTTAATAGTGATGATGAAGCATTAAAAGTAAACAGACTTCATATGATTGGGTCTGTCTATAAAACCTTTAAAGATATTGCAGATATTAAAGAAATCACGGTTTAGGATGAAAAGGTTACTTCTCTTTTTGGTAAGTTTATTCTTTACTGCTTGTGCAAATAATCCAGGATCGAATAGTGGCTTATCAAATACTGTTATAAGTGGAGAAGTAGTTATGTATTCACAGACTACTTTTTAGATCTTTAACTCGTTACACCAGTCCTCTGGTGTAATGCATAAAACTTTAATCAATCAAATAACTCCCAATACGCAATAATAGTGTGTATGCATTCCCACTCGGGAGAGCGGGAACGAGAGTGCAAGGAAACCTATGCATAAATCCTACGATACCATCATCATCGGAGCAGGCATCGCAGGTGCTACAGCCGCCTACACGCTCACACAACAAAATCAAAAAGTATTAGTTTTAGATAAAAAAGGCATTGCATCTGGTGGTTCTGGAGCTGCAGGAGCTTTTGTCTCTCCTAAGATAGGGAAGGGTTCTCCTCTTCAAAAACTTACCAATGAAGCTTTCTCTTTTGCTAAAGATTTTTACCTTTCTACCTGTCCAGAGTATTTTCATCAAACAGGTGTTATTCGTATACCTAAAGATGAGGTAGATGCTCAGAAATTTTCTGAGTATGAACCGTACAATGACAATGTGTATGAAAATTATACTAAAACACAACTCAAGGCAGAAGGCATAGATACGAATTTTGGGAGTTTCTTTTTCCCTGAAGCTGGAGATTGTGATGCAGTAGCAGTGTGTGAATTTTTACTTAAAGGCATTGACGTGTTACAGTATGAAGTAAAAGAGATCCAAAAAGAAAATGGCATCTGGGTAGTAGGTGAGTATAGTGCTAAAAACATAGTACTGGCCACTGGGTATGAGAGTAATTTAGCAGACTTGCCTTATATGGGTATCAAAGGTACTTGGGGGACGAGGGGAGACTTTAGTTCTAAACTGGCATTAGATGTAAGTATGCACCAGGCTATGTCTGTGGGTGCAAATGTTGATGGCATTATCAAACTGGGTGCTACGCATGAAAAAGAGATTAAAACTGTAGTGCCATGTCAAGATGCACAGGCTTTGCTTTTGAAAGAAAAAGCCTCTGCACTCATAGATGTTTCAGATTTAGTATTAAAGAAAATTTTCTGCGGTATGAGAGCAGGTTCAAAAGACTATTTCCCTCTGGTAGGTAAAGTGATAGATGTACCCCTGATGTTAGAGACGTATCCTAAGGTTATGAGAGGGGCAAAGCCTGAACTTCTGTATCTAGAAAACCTATATGT
>JAUVCL010000113.1 GCA_030595845.1 Campylobacterota bacterium | reverse complement strand
ACCTTTTGTGTTCAGCTTATGCGCGAAAAACTTGGAAGCCAATGCCAGCTTGAGATAAGCTTCATCAGTGATAAGAGCAATTGTAGTAGATGGCAATAATGCTGCATGCTTTTCATCGATAAGTACGGCTGCTGCTTTTGTATCTTTTAACTGTGAAGCATATTTGCTGTCTGTAAAAAAAGAGAGTTGTGTGGGTGTTGCTTCACTTAGAGTATGGATACCATCGATATCAATGTCAGTACCATTAAAGTCTATGTTGATTTCTTTTGTAATCTGTGAGAGTTTATAAGTCATACGGAGAGTCCTTTATATTCAAATAACTCTCGTTCCCACGGTCTCCGTGGGAATGCATATATCACTTTGATAAACGAAGAAATATTTGCTTTCAATTCACAATTGAAGTATGCATTCCCACGCAAAGCATGGGAACGAGTTTGCTTGTCTTAGCGCTCTATAGCAACCACGCCGCCACGTACAATCTCATATGGATTATAACGCTGTGCTGCTTCTATAAAATGTTTAATACGCTTAGGCTCATCTGCAACCATTGCAATAATCATCTCTTTACCAACATTGACAATACCACCATTGTACGCAGCACATAAAGCTCCGACATCTGAAAGGTGTTCTGTGATTGGAAATTTAGCTAAAACCATCTCTTTTTCAACCATCTCTTCATGTTCGATGACTTTGTAGACAGGAATCAACTTATGCAACTGCTTTGTAATTTGTTCCATCACTTTAGCCGACCCATTAGTAGCGATAGTGATATGTGACATATCACTATCAGGTATAGGTGCTACGGTAAGAGATTCGATATTATATCCACGTCCTGCGAAGAGTGCTGTTATACGTGCTAGAACTGAACTTTCATTGAGAACGATAACAGAAATAACACGTCTTTCATTAATTGAATTTTTCATTATTTCCCCTCCACTTTTTGAGGCAACATCATGTTAAACAGTGCACCACCCGATGGAACCATCGGTAGTACATCTTCAAAACGGTTCACTATGACGTTCATAAAACATACTTTATCTTGTTCTATTGCATCTTTGATCGCTGCATCAAATTCTTCTTTTGTTGTCACATCATACCCGATACCACCACATGCCTCTGCTAAGGCTTTCCAGTTTGGCTGAAATGATAAATCTGTTTCAGAATAACGTTTTTCATAAAAGAACGTTTGCCACTGTCTTACCATTCCCAGAAAATGATTATTCAGTATGAGGTTGATCACCGGTATTTTGTACTCAGCCGCAGTCACTAACTCTTGCATATTCATGAGTATTGACCCGTCTCCAGTGATATTGATAACTGTTTTTTCAGGAAATGCTTTTTTAACACCAAGTGCTGCAGGAAAACCAAATCCCATAGTTCCAAGTCCACCAGAGTTGATCCATTGACGTGGTCTGTCAAAAGGGAAATGCTGTGCTGCCCACATCTGATGCTGTCCAACATCTGAAGTAATGATCGCGTTCTCACCCACAAGTTCACCGATACGCTCAATAGCCCACTGCGGTTTGATCACTTCATCAGAATCAACAAAAGACTGAGGATGCAGCTCATCATAACGCTTTAAGATATTTCTCCATGCTTCAAATCTGTCTGTATCTATACCATCAAGCTGTGGAAGCATTGCTTCAACCACCTCAGTAATATCTCCAACAATAGGATAATCAACATCAACAAGTTTGCCAATGTTCGCTGCATCAATATCAACATGAATGATATCCGCATACTTGGCAAACTCTGAAAGTTTACCTGTTACCCTGTCATCAAATCTTGCACCCAGTGAGATAACCAGATCCGTCTCAGACATTGCCATATTTGAAGCATAATTACCATGCATTCCAAGCATACCAAGAAGCAATGGATTCTTCGCACCCAGTACCCCTCTTGCCATCAATGTTTCAACAGCAGGTATCTGTGTTTTTTCAGCCAATTCACGGACGAGGTCACTTGCATTTGAAAGGACTACACCCCCACCGATATAAAGCAAAGGTTTTTTCGCAGCTTTCATTGCTTCAACAGCTTTTTCTATCTGTCTTTTATTGCCTTTATATGTCGGTTTATACGTTGGGATATCTACAGAATCAGGATAAATAAATTCACCAATGTCTACAGTGATATCTTTAGGAATATCTATCAGTACCGGCCCTGGTCTTCCAGAGCGTGCAATGTAAAATGCTTCTTTCAATAAACGAGGAAGCTCTTCAAGTGAACGTACCAAAAAGTTATGTTTTGTACAAGGTCTGGAAATACCTACGGCATCAATTTCCTGGAAGCCATCTGTACCGATAAGCTGTGAAGGTACCTGTCCAGAGATAACAACAAGAGGAATAGAATCCATATATGCTGTTGCAAGTCCTGTGACTGCATTGGTAAAACCAGGTCCGGAAGTAACCATTGCTACCCCTACTTCACCTGTTGCTCTTGCATATCCATCTGCTGCGTGAACAGAAGCTTGTTCGTGACGGTTCAAAATATGTTCGAACCCATTTTGTTTGTATACTTCATCATAAACGTGCATGATCGCGCCGCCAGGGTAACCAAATACGGTCTTAACACCCTCAGCAATAATCGCTTCACATACCATTTGTGCACCACTCATCTGCATGGTTTACACTCCATTATTATATTTTGTTTGATTATAGCTAAAAAAGATTAGAGTTTATTGCAAAAGTCCAAGGCAACGCCCTCACGTAGCCCATCATCTACCACCACACACCTATCAAATTCTAACATCATATAAAGTTGTTTATAGATAAGTATACCTGCAGCAATAAGATCAGAACGTCCAGTACCTACAGTAACTTCTCGCTCTTCAAAAGGCATAGAGAGTAATTTATTTAAATAAAGATCTAACTCATCCAGCATCAATGAGGTACCATTTATTTTTGAGGCATCATAGCTTTCATAATTAAAACCAAGCTTCATTGCGGCTACCGTCGTAGGCGTACCTGCTGTAGCAACAAAGGAGTTCACCTTAGCTTTTGTTGCATACATTTCTGCACAGAACATTTGTATATCCAGCATCTCTTTGGGGAGTGCTTTTTCTATGTTTTTCAAGGTTTCATACGTTTGGGCTATCGTCACAATACCCACGGGGAAACTCTTAGATACCGTCTCATCTCCATAATGGAAGATCAATTCAGTCGACCCTCCACCTATATCTATAAGCACAAAAGTATCTGATGCATATTGCAATTTGGAAAGTCTATGTTGCACTGCCAACAGTGTCAATCTTGCCTCTTCATCACCAGAGATAATCTCAAAACTCACCCCCGTTTCTCTTTCGATCTTGGCAAGTACTTCCGATGCATTAGATGCTCTGCGTATGGCTTCAGTTGTCACTGCTTTAACAAGAGAAGAAAAAACCATCTTCTCTTGTGCTTCTTTTATCGCTGTGATGACCCTGCTTACAGCTTCTTCATTGACAAAACCGTGTTCTGCCAAACCATCTGCTGTCTTGACAACCTTTTCATAGACAGATATATACTTGCCCTTCTCACAATCATACTCTAATGCACGTAAGGTATTTGAACCTAGATCAATCGCTATCATCAGTTCTCTTCTTTAAAAGAAAATCCGCCTTTTTTAAGTTGCTCACGTATCTGCTCCTGGTGTTCGACCCCTTTAGTCTCTAACGATACAGAAACATGGGCATCTCCAAATTCAAGGTCTATAGATGTTCTATCGTAGCCTATCTGTACAATATTCGCACCTATATTTGTGAGTATCTCCGTAAAGTCCTGCAAAGCACCTGGCTTATCGATAAGTGTGACAAGCAGTTTCATTTTTCGCGCAGACTTCATCAGACCTTTTTCAATAATAAGAGAGAGCATTGTTACATCAATGTTCCCACCACTTAGTACTATACCTACTTTGGAACCTTTAGGCAGATCTATCTTTCCATGTAAAAGTGCAGCAACACCTACTGCACCTGCACCTTCCACTAAAACTTTCTGTTTTTCCAGTAAAAAGAGTATCGCTGCAGCTATCTCGTCTTCACAAACTGTTTCAAAACTATCAACATACTTTAAAATATGCTCTAGGGTAATAGGAGAAGTATCACGTACTGCAATCCCGTCAGCAATGGTTCGGACAGTTATCGTATCTATCGCTGTCTGTGCATCGTACGATTTTTTCATCGCCGGAGCACCCGCAGAAGATATGCCGATGATCTTACACTCAGGTCGTAAGGCTCTAGATGCTACAGACATACCAGAAATGAGCCCTCCACCCCCAACAGGTATGACAATGGCATCCAAGTCACCCACCTCTTCAAACATTTCCAATGTCACTGTCCCCTGTCCAGACATCACTTCATCATCTGTAAAGGGGTGCACAAATGTATAGTTGTTTTCTTTAGCAAAAGTCACTGCATAGGCATAAGCTTCATCATAGTTGCTTCCATGAAGAATGACAGTTGCATCAAGTTCTTTCACACCCAATACTTTAGTAAGCGGTGTTGATTCAGGCATGATAATCGTTGCGTCTATGCCAAAATGTTTCGCTGAAAAAGCCACGCCCTGTGCATGGTTACCTGCTGAAGCAGCTACCACACCACCTCTGTCTCCTGCTTCTATAATCGTAGAAATTTTATTAAAAGCACCTCTGAGCTTAAAAGCTCCCGTACGCTGAAGATTCTCTTTTTTCAAATAGACTTCATATCCGGATATTTTGCTTAAAATAGGTGCAAACGAGAAAGGTGTACGATACACCACACCTGATACTCTTTCATAAGCTTTCTCTATACTGTTTAAGTCTAACATTATCTTTCCTAGATTATTATATTGGAAGAATTATATCACAAAGGATAGATAATTATGGAATGTGAACTACCGAGAATCAATAGCAACAGTGAAGAGATGAAGAAATATTTTGAAGAAGCCAAAACCATCGCCGTTTTGGGAGCATCACCAGATGACACTAAAGCCAGTAACCATGTGGCACACTACCTAAGAGATGCAGGTTACAAAATGATACCTGTATACCCTAAACATGATGAGATTTTAGGTCAAAAAGTTTACAGAAGTCTAGCAGAAATCCCTGAGCCTGTAGATATGGTCGTCGTCTTTAGAAAACCAGCAGCCCTCGGTGCCATTGCTGATGCCGTCATTGCAAGAGGAGATGTCAAAACATACTGGACACAACTAGAACTCATCAACAACGATGCAGCACAACGTGTAAAAGATGCCGGTATCAATGTGGTACAGAATTACTGTGCAATGGTAGAACACAAAGCACTCTTCTAGAACACTTTTTTGTAACAATCAAAAAAGCTATGCTATCGTTGTGATCAACACAGCGTTTAGCTCGTACAACTTGTCATATTGAATACAAGGACAAACTACCGCACTATGAAAAAAATACTTTTAACAACACTCACTTTTTTTGCCGCCTCAATACTTCATGCAGAACTTTTTACAGAACACTTTAAAGACGGTGTTGTGAAATCTCAGATCGAATACAAAAACGGTACAAGAACTGATACCGCAGAGGGCATTAAAGATGGCATGGAAAAAGTCTACTATAACACCGGTGATCTCGCTTTTACTGTCATAAACAGAGAGGGGAAAAGAGAAGGTGCAATGGATTGGTATGACAGAGATGGTAAACACCTCGAAATGATAAATTTTAAAAAAGGTCTGCGTCACGGACTCAATATCATCTTTTATGCCAACGGTGAATTACGTATTGAAGTCAACTATATCAATGACCATAAAGAGGGGCCGGAAAAATACTATTTCAGTACAGGCAAACTCGCTTCCGAAGTCACTTTTAAAAGCGCTCGTAAAGAAGGGGTACAAAAAGAGTATAATGAAGATGGTTCACTCAATAATGACGTAATGTATATACGTGGTTACAAAGAGGGTAAAAAACGTTGGTATGATAAGCAAGGTAAGGTCATTAAAACAGAAATATACAAAATGGACAGACCTATCAATGTGATGAAAAAAGTGCAGGCTAAAAAACCTGATGCAACCATCGAAGCGCTTAAAGGATTGGACTTTAATCCAAATAACAGAAAAGCAGACTAAAGGAGTCTTCCTATGTATTCTAAACTAAAAGCATTATCTATTGCCACTACTGTAGCTATCATCTTACCTACACTCATCCATGCTAAAAAATACATAGTTGAAGACAATACTCAAAAATCTACTTATATGGATGGAAAAAGACAGGGTATGACCTGGTGGTATAACGAAAAAGGCAAAATCAAATCACAAGTCAATTTTGAAAATGGTAAAGAGAATGGCCTTTATACTTCTTATTATGACAACGGGAAAGTAAAATTAACCGTCACCTATGTCATGGGACAAAAAC